>CAZCVH010000039.1:0-12448 GCA_964502115.1 uncultured Geminicoccaceae bacterium | reverse complement strand
GGAATTCGACGGCGCGCCGTCGGCGGCGGAGCTGGCGCTCGCCTTCACCGCCGACGTGGTGCCGGCGCTTCGGGCCGAGGGCTGGCGCGTCGAGGTCGAGCCGAGTTGGCCGTTCGCGGTGCACGAGGGGCCGGTCTCGCTGCGCGCCACCGCCGGCGAGGGCGAGCATGGTCTCGCCGTCGGCCTCGAGCTGGAAGCGGACGGCAAGGCGCTCGACCTCATCCCGCTGGTCGAGGCCGTCGTCGAGGCGCTGCCGCTGGACGAGCAGGGCGAGCTCCCGGCCGACTTCGATCTGGAGGAGTTCCTCGCCGCGGCCCCGATCTGGCAGCGGCTCGACGACGGCCGCCACGTCCGTGTCGACCCGGCGACGCTGGCGGCGGTGGTCGAGGCCGTCTTGCGCGTGCGCACCGCCTTCGGCGGCTTCCACCCCGGCGAGGCGCATCGGGTCGCCGAGCTCGCCGACGCGCTCGAGGGCTCCGGCGTCCCCTTCGACGGCGGCGACGAGATCCTCGCCCTCGGCCGCCGCCTGCAGGCGTTGAGCGCGGCGCCGGCGGCCGACCCGCCCACGGGGCTCGCGGCCGAGCTGCGGGCTTACCAGAAGACCGGCTACGGTTGGCTCTCGGCCCTGCGCGCGAGCGGTTTCGGCGGAGTGCTCGCCGACGACATGGGGCTCGGCAAGACGGTGCAGACGCTGGCGCTCTTGGCGGAGCGCCACCTCGCGCACACGAGCGACCGGCCGAGCCTCTTGATCGCTCCGACCAGCCTGCTCTCGACCTGGCGGCGCGAGGCCGAGCGCTTCGCGCCGGAGCTGAAGGTGCTGATCCTGCACGGCGGCGACCGCCACCGCCGGTTCGCGGAGATCGGCGCGCACCACCTCGTCGTCACCACCTACCCGCTGTTGCACCGCGATCACGCCAAGCTCGCGGCGCAACCCTGGGAACTCGCCGTCCTCGACGAGGCGCAGGCGGTGAAGAACCCGGCCTCGGGCGGCGCCAAGCACATCCGCACGCTGGAGGCGCGCATGCGCCTGGCGCTGACCGGCACGCCGATGGAAAACAACCTTGGCGAGCTCTGGGCGCTGTTCGACTGGCTGGTGCCGGGCCTTTTGGGCGACCGCAAGGCCTTCCGCACGCGCTTTCGCACCCCGATCGAGAAGCGCGGCGACCAGGGCGCCCAGACGCGCCTGAACGATCTCGTCCGCCCGTTCGTGCTGCGCCGGACCAAAGACGCGGTGCTGAAGGAGCTGCCGGCCAAGACCGAGATGACCGAGTGGATCCGCCTCGGCACCAAGCAGCGCACCCTCTACGAGACGATGCGCGCGGCGATGGACCAGCGCGTGCGCGCGGCGATCGCCGCCAAGGGTCTCGCCGCCAGCCGCATCACCATCCTCGACGCCCTCTTGAAGCTGCGCCAGGTCTGCTGCGATCCCGCGCTGTTGCCGGCGAGCGAGGGCGCCGAGGCGGTCGAGAGCGCCAAGCGCGCGCGGCTCGTCGAGATGCTCGACGAGCTCGTGGCCGAGGGCCGCCGCGTGCTCGTCTTCTCGCAGTTCACCAAGATGCTGGATCTGATCGAGGCCGACATCCGCGCCCACGGCTGGGACTTCGCCCGGCTCACCGGCGAGACCACCGACCGCGAGGGCGTCGTCGCCGCCTTCCAGGCGGGAGACGTGCCGATCTTCTTGATCAGCCTCAAGGCCGGCGGCGTCGGCCTCACGCTCACCGCGGCCGACACGGTCATCCTCTACGATCCGTGGTGGAACCCGGCGGTCGAGCGCCAGGCCATGGACCGGGCGCACCGCATCGGCCAGACCAAGCCCGTCTTCGTCCACAAGCTGGTCGTCGAGGGTGCCGTGGAGGCCGCCATCGCCGAGATGCAGGCCAAGAAACAGGCGCTCGCCGACGCCCTCTTCGACGGCCCCGGCGACGGCCCGCTCGCCCTCACCGAGGACGACCTCGCGCAGTTGTTCCGCCCCCTCGCCCCGGCTTGACACCCCCGAGCCAACGAGAGCCGTCTCTGCGGTTGAACGTCTCGCGCACCACCGGTCGCAGGCGGCGGCGGCGCGGCCGGTAGGCGCTGCCCACCCGGTCGAGGCGGTGACGATCATCGCCTGCGCCGCCAAGTCGCGCCGCAGCGTCGCCTTCGCGCCGATGCCGGCCATGCGGTCCGCCGTCCGGTCTTCGCCGAGCAGCGATCGGCGAAGCCCGACCGGCCCGCGCGGGGCCTCTGGTCGGCGGGCGCGGCGTCCGCTATGCCCGCAGCGTTCGTCGCCAGTCGCGGAGCGGAGCCGATGCGGACCGCCAAATGGACGTTGATCACCCTCGTCGTGCTCGCCGTGGCGGGCTTTCTGCACTGGAGCCTGCCGGGCCGCGACGTCGTGCGCATCCTCGGCACGGAGATTCAGCGCCGCACCGAAAGCCCCGCGGCCGAGGGCCAGCAGCAGGTGACCGACGTCCGCTACATCCAGGCGGTCACGCCCGACGGCGACCCGCGCGTCTACCGCAACGAGGACACGGGCTGGGGCTGGCCGCCCTATTTCAAGTTCGACAGCGCCAACCTCACCGCGCGCGCCGACAACGCCAAGTCCGACGAGGGCGAGCCGCGCTGGATGATCGTGCGCCACTACGGCTGGCGCATCCCGATGATCTCGGCTTTTCCCAACGCGCTCTCGGTCCGCCCCGCCCCCGGACCGGACCCGATGCTCATCCCCTGGACGGGCATCGTGGTCGTGGTCCTGTTGCTGAGCGGCGTCGGCTTCGTCTGGCTGCGGGTGCGGCGGTGGCTCGCCCGGCGCCGCGCCTGAGCCGTCAGGCGCTGCCGATCAGCACACCCGTGGCGAAGACCAAGGCACCGCCGAGCACGATCTGGAAGGTGGCGCGGAAGAACGGCGTCTGCATGTAGCGGTTCTGGATCCAGACGATCGCCCAGAGCTCGAAGAAGACGAGAACGAAGGCGATGATGGTGGCGGTCCAGAACTCGGGGATGAGGTAGGGCAGGGCGTGGCCGAGGCCGCCGAGGGTGGTCATGATCCCGCACGCGAAGCCGCGCTTGACGGGCGAACCACGGCCGGAGATCTGGCCGTCGTCGGAGGCCGCCTCGGTGAAGCCCATCGAGATGCCGGCACCGAGCGACGCGGCGAGGCCGACCAGGAAGGTCGTCCAGGGGTCCTGGGTGGCGAAGGCGGTGGCGAAGATCGGCGCCAGCGTCGAGACCGAGCCGTCCATCAGCCCGGCGAGGCCCGGCTGGACGTAGGTCAGGACGAACTGCTGGCGCGCCTTGAGGTCCTCCTCGCTCCTGGCGTCGGCGTCGAGGGTCTCCTGCTCGAGCGTACGCGCGAGCTCGGCGTGGCCGGCCTCGGCCGCGGCCAGATCGCCCAAGAGCTTGCGGGTGTCGGCGTCGCCGGTGCGCTGGGCCGCCTGGAGGTAGAACTGCCGCGCCGTCTGCTCCATCATCGCCGCTTCGCCGCGAATCCGGTCCAGCGTCAGGTTTTCGAGCAGCCACACCGGCTTGCGGGCGTAGAAGCCGGCGACGTGCTCGCGGCGGATCAACGGGATGGTCTCGCCGAAGGCGGTGCGGAAGCGCTCGATCAGGCGGCGGCGGTGGCCGTCCTCCTCCGTCGCCATGTGGTCGAACAGCTTGGCGGTCTGCGGGAAGCTCGCGCGCAGCCGCTCGGCGTAGGTCCGGTAGATGCGCCCGTCGTCTTCCTCCGCCGAAATCGCCAGCGCGAGGATCTGCTTGTCGCTCAGGTCGTCGAAGTGGCGGCGCCCGCCGAGTCCGGGGATCATTGAACTGCGCTCCGCACCAGTTTAGAAGTTTTCTAACCTAAATGCGCGGCGGCGCCGGGCAACCGCACGGGCGCAACCCTGCCGGCCGTGCGCCGCGGGTCAGCCCTTGAGGCGGGGCCAGCGGCTGCCGGCCCGGATCTCGGCGGCGGCGGCGTCGAAGCCGGCGAGGCGATCGGGCGAGGCGGGGTGGCTGTCGAAGATGCTGGTGGTCTTCACCCCGGAGAGGCCCCCGAGCACGCGGTAGAGCCCGCGGGCGTCGGGGAGGTCGTAGCCGGCGTGATCGACGATGTAGGCGCCGACGTAGTCGGCCTCGCGCTCATAGGTCTTGGAGTAGCTCAACCGCCCGGTCACGCCGCCGACGGCGGCACCGAGCGCGACGCCTTCGCCGGTGAGGTCGTCGTCGATCGCCGCGCCCAGAAAGCCGCCGAGCACCGCGCCGGCGACCGCGCCGAGGGCGGTGTTGCGGGTGCCCTTGGCGGGATGGTCGGCGACGTTGTGGGCGGCCTCGTGGGCCAGCACGAGCGCGACCTGAGCCTCGTTCTCGAGATACCGCACCAGCCCGTCGAACATGTAGATGGTCTCACCGTCGGCGAAGGCGTTCGGCGTTTTCTCGTCGGACCAGACCAGCTCGTAGTCGCACCCGCGCGCGTCGAAATGCGCGCACATCCGACCGATCGCCGGCTGTACCCGGTTCCAGGCGCGCGCGGTCATCTCCCGGTTGGCGGCGGTGCCGCGGTCGGTGGGTTCGATCTCGACGCCGGCGAGTTCGGCGCGGGCGGCGCCGACCGCCGCGGCGGAGGGACCGGGGGTCTGGGTGGTGCCGCCGGCGCAGGCGGCGAGCGCGAGCAAGAGGGCGGCGACGAGCGGACGGCGAAGCATCGATCAGCGGGTCTCAGAGGCGGTCGAGGACATAGATATGGAGGTGGCGCGGGCCGTGCGCACCCTTGATGTTCTGGCCTTCGATGTCGGAGGTGCCGGAGGTGCCGGTGACGAGGCCGAGCGCCCGCGGCAAGGGGGCGTGGGCGAAACGCTGCCAAGCGTCCTCGAGATAGGCCACGACGTCGTCGGCGCGCACCACCGCCAGGTGATGCAGCGCCAGGAAGTTGAACAGCACCGGGGCGGCGGGCGAACTCGCGACCACCAGGCTGCCGGTCTCGGCGACGGCGGCCTCGGCCCAGCTCAGTGCCGCCGCCTCGTTGGGATCGATGGTGTCGTCGAGTGTGAGCCCGCTCCAGTCGAGCCCGGCCAGCGCCGGCGGCAGCGCCGCCGCCAGCCGTGGCGCCAGCCCGTGCTCGGCGAGATAGGCGGCGACGCGGGCGGGCAGCGCCTCGGCGGCGGCGAGCCGCTCGACGGTGGCGCCGACGCGCTCGGAGCCGGCCTTGGCGATGAAGCGCTCGACCGCGGTGTCGTCGCCGACGGCGGGGCGGATCGCGCTCAGCTCGCCCATCAGGCTGTCGGCCTCGGCGCGGACGACGTCGGGATCGGCGCGCTCGCGGCCGAGGGCGCGGCGCACCCGGGCCAGCACCTCGGCGCGCGCGCTCATCGCTCGCCCCGGCGGTAACGCGCCATGAAGGTACCGCCCGGCGGCGGCGCCGCGAAGTCGCGCGAGCGCGTCCAGGCGCCGCCGCCCGGGAGGTTGCTCAGCGCCGGGCGCCCGCGCGCCAACAGGCGCAGCGCGCGCACGCCGAGCCGGCTGGCCGGGCGGTAGAGCGCCGGGCGGCGGACGACCGCGCCCCAGAGCCCGAGGCCGAGGCGCGTCGGGCGGTCGACCAGGTGCTGTCGCCAGGTCCGCTCCCTGAGCGTGCGCATCAGGCCGGTGAGCGGGATCGCCACCGGGCAGACCTCGTCGCAGCGGCCGTTGAGGGTGCAGGCGTGCGGCAGGTCCTTCGACTTGGCGAGGCTCGACATCGCGGGGGTCAGGACCGAGCCCATCGGGCCCTGGTAGACCCCGCCGTAGGCGTGGCCGCCGATCTGGCCGTAGACCGGGCAATGGTTGATGCACGCCGCGCAGCGGATGCACTTGAGGATGGGCGCCAGCTCGTCGCCCAAGAGCTCGGTGCGGCCGGCATCGACCAGGACGATGTGCATCTCCTCGGGCCCGTCGCGGTCGCCCGGGCGCTTCGCCCCGGTGAGGAAGGTGGTGTACTGGGTGAGCTCCATGCCCAGGGCCGAGCGCGCCAACAGGCGCAACAGCACGCCGGCGTGGTCCATCGTCGGCACCAGCTTCTCGATGCCGGCGGTGACGATCTGCACCCGCGGCAGCTGCATGGTGAGCTCGGCGTTGCCCTCGTTGGTGACGGTGCACACCGCCCCGGTGTCCGCGACCAGGAAGTTGGCGCCCGAGATGCCGACCTCGGCGGCGAAATACTTCTCGCGCAGGGTGAGCCGCGCGCTCTCGACCAGCTCGGCGACGTCGTCGATGTGGCGATGGGGCGGGTGCGCGCGTTCGAACAGGTCGCTCACCTCCTCGCGGGTCTTGTGCAAGGCGGGGATGACGATGTGCGAGGGCCGGTCGCCCGACAGCTGGTTGATGTGCTCGGCGAGGTCGGTCTCGACCCGCTCGAAGCCGGCGGCGTCGAGCGCCTCGGGCAGGCCGATCTCCTCGCCCAGCATCGATTTCACGCGGGTGACCGTTTTGGCCTGCGCTCGGCGGCAGAGCTCGGTGGTGATCCGACAGGCCTCGTCGGCGTCGCGCGCCCAGTGGACCTTGCAGCCGGCGGCCTCGGCGTTGGCCTCGAAGGTCTCGAGATAATGGTCGAGGTGACGCAGCACGTGGTCCTTGATGCGCGAGCCGGCGGCGCGCGCGGCCTCGAACTCGCCGAACTCGCGATAGGCCTCGGCCCGGCGCGTCTGCAACAGCGTCGTGGTGCGGTCGAGCGCGCGCTGCAGGTTGGGCTGGTCGAGCGCGAGCCGGGCGTCGCGCTTGAAGTGCTCGCTGGTGTAGGTGACGGTCATTTCGGGCCCTCCCGGCCGAGCGGCGCGGCGTCGATGCCGGCGAGCAGCTCGGCGGTGTGGTAGACCTTGACGGCGTGGCCGAGCCGGGCGAGCCGCCCCTGGATGTTCAACAGGCAGCCGAGATCGCCGCCGGCCAGGGTGTCGGCACCGGTGGCGACGACGTCGCGGACCTTGTCGTCGACGATCGAGGTCGAGATCTCCGGATATTTGACGCAGAAGGTGCCGCCGAAACCGCAGCAGACCTCGGGCTGCGCCAGCGGCGCGAACTCGACGCCGCCGAGCTCGGTGACGAGCCGCTCCGCCTGCGCCTTGACCCCGAGCTCGCGCAGACCCGAGCAGCTGTGGTGGTAGGTGACGCGGCCGTCGTAGCGTCGGCCGTGCGGGCGCCAGCCGGCGACGTCGTGGAGAAAGCCCAAGAGTTCGTACGAGCGCGCGGCGAGCGCGGCGTGGCGGGACGCCAGCTCGGGGTCGTCCTCCAACAGGTGGCCGCCCTTTTTGATCATGCCCATGCAGGACCCCGACGGCGCGACCAGGTAGTCGAAGGGCTCGAACGCGCGCACGATCCCCGCCATGAGCTCGCGGGTGGTGGTGTCGTCGCCGGAATTGTAGGCCGGCTGGCCGCAACAGGTCTGGGCGTCGGGCACCTGCACCCGGTAGCCCGCGGCCTCGAGCAGGCGCAGGGCCGCGAAGCCGACGCTCGGCCGCACGGCGTCGGCGAGACAGGTGACGAACAGGCCGACCTCGCGGCCGCCCCCATTTTGGTTCATGACACCTCCCCATCGCTCTTCCCCGCGGCATAGGCGGGTTCTTCGCGGGCGTCGAGCCCGGCGCGCGGCGACACTTGCCCGCGTGGGGAACTCGAGGTTACGACAACGCGTCTCGCTTACCGCGGAGTGGCGCGGCCATGTCCCGTCGCCTTCTGATCTACAGCCACGACAGCTTCGGGCTCGGCCATCTGCGGCGTTGCCGCGCCATCGCCCACCATCTGGTCGAGCGCTTCGCCGATCTCTCGGTCCTGATCCTCTCCGGTTCGCCCATCGTCGGCAGCTTCGACTACAAGGCGCGCGTCGACTTCGTGCGGGTGCCGGGCGTCATCAAGCTCAGGAACGGCGAGTACACCTCGCTGCACCTGCACATCGACCCGGAGCACACGCTCGCGATCCGCAGCTCGATCATCCGCCACACCGCCGAGGTCTTCGACCCGCAGGTCTGCCTGATCGACAAGGAGCCGCTGGGCCTGCGCGGCGAGGTCCGCGACACGCTGGCGATGCTGAAGGGGCGGGGGACGCGCCTCGTCCTCGGCCTGCGCGACGTCATGGACGAGCCGACCGCGCTGATGGAGGAGTGGGAGCGCAAGCAGGTCTATCCGGCACTCAGGGATTTCTACGACACGATCTTCGTGTACGGCCCGCCGGAGGTCTTCGACCCCTTGGCCGAGCTTCCCGGCTTCGACCAGTTCGCCGCGAAGGTCCGCTTCACCGGCTATCTCCGCCGCACCCTGCCCGCTTACGAGGGGCCCTGTCACGCCACCGAGAACGCCCTGCCGGCCGAGCCCTACATGCTCGTCACCCCGGGCGGCGGTGGCGACGGCGAAGGCCTGGTCGACGCCGTGCTGCGCGCCTACGAGCACCGCCCCGACCTTTCGACACCGGCGGTGATCCTCTTCGGCCCGTTCATGCAGAGCGGCGACCGCCACGGCTTTCTCGCGCGCGCCGAGCGCTTGGCGCAGGTCCACTGCCTCACCTTCGATGCCCATGTCGAGCGACTCTACGCCGGCGCGAACGCCGTGGTCGCGATGGGCGGCTACAACGTCTTCTGCGAGATCCTCTCCTTCGACAAGCCGGCGCTGCTGGTGCCGCGCACGCGGCCGCGCCGCGAGCAGTGGCTGCGGGCGTCGCGCGCGGCCTGGCTCGGCGTCGTGCGGATGCTGGAGCTCGACGCCGCCCACGATCCGGCGACGATGGCCACCGCGCTCGAGGCGTTGCCGACCAGCCCGCCGCCGAGCGCGGCGCTGCGTCCGCTCCCCCTCGACGGCCTGGAGCGCATCGCCGCCGAGCTGGCGCCGGAGCTCGGCGATCGCCCGGCGCCGCTGCGCGCCTTCGGCTGAGGCGGCTCGCGTGCGCCTCGTCGTCGTGGTCAAGGGCTATCCGCGGTTGTCGGAAACCTTCGTCGCCGCCGAGCTCCGCGCCCTGGAGCGCCGCGGCTTCGACCTCGTCATCGTCTCGCTGCGCCATCCGAGCGACGCGGCACGCCATCCGGTCCACGACGCCATCCGCGCGCCGGTGGTCTACCTCCCCGAATATCTCCACCAGGAACCGTGGCGGGTGGTACGGGGCCTCGCCGCGGCGCTCGCGCGCCCGGGCTTGGCGTCGATCCTCGGCCTGTGGTGGCGCGATCTGCGACGCGATCCGAGCGCGAACCGCGCCCGCCGGCTGGGTCAGGCGCTGGTCCTCGCCCGCGAGGTGCTGCGCCCGGGCGACCAGCTCTACGCCCACTTCATCCACACTCCGGGCTCGGTGGCGCGCTACGCCGCCCGGCTCACCGGCACGTCCTTGGCCTTCGCCGCCCACGCCAAGGACATCTGGACGATCCCCGATTGGGAGAAGCGCGAGAAGCTCGCCGACGCCCGCTTCGCCGTCACCTGCACCGCGGTCGGCGCCGAGCATTTGAGCGCGCTGGCGCCGGGCAAGGTGCATCTGGTCTATCACGGGCTCGACGTCCGCGAGCTGTGGGACCCGCCGGCCCGGGGCGCCGGCGAAGGTCCCGTCGAGATCCTCTGCGTCGCCCGCATCGTCGCCAAAAAGGGCCTCGACGTCTTGTTGCGGGCGCTCGCCCGACTGCCGACGACGCGCGACTGGCGCTTGGTCCATATCGGCGGCGGCGACGCCGCGCCGCTTCGCGCGCTCGCCCACGAGCTGGGCATCGCCGAGCGGGTGCGGTTCTCGGGCCCGCGGCCGGCGGCGGAGGTGTGGGCGGCCTATCGCCGCGCCGACGTGTTCGCGCTGGCGAGCCGGATCGCCCCCGACGGCGACCGCGACGGTCTTCCCAACGTGCTTATGGAAGCCTTGAGCCAGGAGGTCGCGGTGGTCGCCACCCGCGTCGGCGCGATCCCCGAGCTGATCCAGGACGGCGTCCACGGCCTGCTGGTGCCGCCCGACGATCCGGACGCCCTCGCCACCGCGCTCGCGCGCCTCGTCGCCGAGCCCGAGCTGCGCCGCCGCCTCGCCCAGGCCGGCTGTGTGCGGGTGCGGCGCCAGTTCGACCGCGAGGCCGGCGTCGACCGCCTCGCCGCGCTTTTGGCCGGGCGTTCCGCCGACGCCGACGCCGCCTGAATGACGACCGCGTTCTACGCTCCGCTGAAAGCGCCCGACCATCCGGTGCCGTCCGGGGAGCGGGCGATGGCGCGCCTGCTGCTCGACGCGCTCGGGGTCGCCGGCGCGGCGCCCGCGCTCGCCTGCCGCCTGCGCACCTACGACCGCGGCGATGCCGCCCGCCAGCGCCGCCTCGACGCGCTGGCGGCGCAGGCGGCGCCGCTGTTGGCGCGGCGACTGGCGAACGGGCGGACGGACCTCTGGTTCACCTACCACTGTCACCACAAGGCACCCGACGGGCTCGGGCCGCGGCTGAGCGCGGCGTCGAACCTGCCCTACCTCGTCGCCGAGGCCTCGATCGCGCCCAAGCGCGCCGACGGCCCCTGGGCCGAGGGCTTCGCCCAGGCCCGCCGCGCCATCCGGGCGGCCGACGTCGTGCTGGCGATGAGCGCCGTCGACGCCGCCGGCCTCGCCCCCGAGGTCACCCCGCCCGCGCGGCTGCTCAGGCTCGCGCCGTTCACCCCGGTCCCGCGCGAGCCGCCGCCCGCCCGGCCAACGGACCACCCGCGCTTCGTCACCGTCGCGATGATGCGCCACGGCGCCAAGCGGCGCTCCTACGGTGTGCTCGCCGCGGCGCTCGCGCGCCTGTTGGACCGGCCCTGGACGCTGGACGTCATCGGTGACGGCCCGGCGCGCGGCGAGATCGAGGCCGAGCTGCGCGCCGCCCTCGGCGAGCGCGTGCGCTTTCGGGGCCGAATCGACGACCGCGCGGCGCGCGACAGCGTCGTCGCCGGCGCCACCGCGCTGCTCTGGCCCGCCGTCGACGAGGCCTACGGCATGGCGCTGTTGGAAGCGCAGGCGGTGGGCGTGCCGGTCGTCGCCGGCGACGGCCACGGCGTCCCCGACGTCGTCGCCCACGGCGAAAGCGGCCTGCTGGCGCCGGTCGGCGACGCCGCCGCCTTCGCCGCCGCGGTGCGCATCCTGCGCGACGATCGAGACCGCGCCGCCGCATCGGGAACGGCGGCGCGGCGCCGGGTGCGGGCGCGCCACAGCGTCGAAGCCGCGGCGGCGACGCTCGGCGAGGCGCTGGCCCTCGCCCGCTTCGTCCACGGTGCCCGACGGCGATGACGGCGCTGCTCCTCCTGCGCCACGCCCCGACCGCTTGGAACGCCACCGGCCGGCTCATGGGCCGGGCCGATTTGCCGCTGTCGGCCGCGGGGCGGGCCGTGCTCGCGAGCTGGCGGCTGCCGAGCGCATTCGACGGCGCGCCGCTCCTGGCGAGCCCGCTCCGCCGCGCCCGCGAGACGGCCGCCGCGTTCGGGCCGGCCACCGTCGAGCCCCGGCTCGTCGAGATGGATTGGGGCGCCTGGGAGGGCTGGACGTTGGCCGAACGGCGCGCGGCCGATCCGGCCGGGGTCGCCGCGATCGAGGCGCGCGGTCTCGACCTGTGCCCGCCCGGTGGCGAGCGCCCGCGCGACGTCGTCGCCCGGCTGGCCGCGCTGTTCGCCGATCTCGCCGGCGCCGGGCCGCGCGTGCTCGTCACCCACAAGGGCGTGATCCGCGCCGCCATGGCGTTCGCGACCGGCTGGGACTATCGCGGCCCGCCGCCGGTGCGTCTGCGCGATGGCGAGGCGCTGCGATCGACGCTCGATCGCGCCGGCAAACCGCTGGCGGACGTCGCCGCGATCCCCATCGTCGAGGAGGGCCGGCGATGCGGGTCCTGATCTGGTCGCAGCATCTGCTCGGCACCGGCCACCTCAAGCGCGCGGCGCGGCTCGCCGACGCCCTGGCGGCACGCGGCCACGCCGTCACCGTCGCCAACGGCGGGCCCGCGCCGGCGACGGCGCCGACCGCTTGGCATCGCGTCGACCTGGCGGCGATCCGCGCGGCCGATGCCGCCTTCGACGGGCTGGTCGACGCCGGCGGGGCGCCGGTGAGCGAGGCGGTGTGGGCGCGCCGGCGCGCCGATCTGGCCGAGCTCGCCGCCACCGCGCCCGACGTCGTCATCATCGAGATGTTCCCCTTCGGCCGTCGCGCCTTCGCCCGCGAGCTGGCGCCGCTGTTGGAGGGCTGGCGGCGCCGGCGACGCCGGCCGCGGCTGGTCGTCTCGCTGCGCGACGTGCTCGTCGACAAGCGCAAGCCCGGCCGCGCCGAGGAGATGGCCGGCCGCGTCGAACGCTGGTTCGACCGCGTGCTGGTGCACGCCGACCCGCGGCTGCTGGCGCTCGACGCCACCTTCCCCCGCGCCCGCCGCATCGCGGCGTGGCTGCGCTATACCGGCTACGTCGCGCCGGAGCTCGCTCCACCGACCGCCGCGGGTCGCGGCGTCGTCGTCTCGGCCGGCGGCGGCGTCGTCGGCCGCGCGCTGTTCGCGGCCGCGATCGAGGCCGCGCGCCTAGA
>CAZCVH010000038.1:0-12539 GCA_964502115.1 uncultured Geminicoccaceae bacterium | reverse complement strand
CTCGCGCGCGACTACCGGCCGCTCACCGACATGCGGGCCACCGCCGCCTACCGCCTAGAGGCCGCCGGAGCGGCCTTGCGCAAGGCGGGCTTCGCGTTCCAGAATCGGCCTGTGCGCCTGCCGGACACGCCCGTCGAGGTGGAACGATGAGCCGGGTCGAGCGCGAGCGGCCGCACGACAGCGCGGTCAAGCACGTCACCGGCCGCGCCGCCTACACCGACGACCTGCCCGAGCCGCGCCGGCTCCTGCACGCCGCCATCGCCACCAGCCGCTGCGCGGCGGGGCGGATCACCGCGATGGACCTCGAGTCCGTGGTGAACGCGCCGCGGGTCGCCGCCGTCGTCACCGCCGCCGACATCCCGGGCGTCAACGACATCGGCCCCGTCTTCCACGACGAGCCCGTCTTCGCCAGCGACGAGGTGATGTACTGGGGCCAAGCGCTGTTCGCGGTCGCCGCCGACACCGTCGACGCCGCCCGCCGCGCCGCGCGGCTGGCGCGCATCGAGTACGAGGAGCGGCCGGCGGTGTTGACGCTGGAGGACGCGCGCGCCGCCGGTGCCGAGGTCCTGCCGGCGCACACCATGCGCAAGGGCGAGGTCGAGGCGGCGATGGCGGCGGCGCCGCGCCGGCTCGACTGCGAGATCCGCATGGGCGGCCAGGACCACTTCTACCTCGAGGGGCAGATCGCGCTGGCGCTGCCTACCGAGGACGGCGGCTTCACCATCTACGCCTCGACCCAGCACCCGAGCGAGATCCAGCACAAGGTGGCCGAGGTGCTGCGCCTGCCGTCGGCGCTGGTCACCTGCGAGGTCCGGCGCATGGGCGGCGGCTTCGGCGGCAAGGAGACCCAGGGCAACCTGATCGCCGTTGCGGCCGCGCTCCTCGCCCGCAAGACCGGCCGGCCGATCAAGCTCCGGCTCGACCGCGACGTCGACATGGAGCTCACCGGCAAGCGCCACGCCTTTTGGAACCGCTACCGCGTCGGCTTCGACGACGACGGCCGGCTGCTCGCCCTCGATGCCGAGCTCAATGGCCGCTGCGGCTGCTCGGCGGATCTCTCGGCCGCGATCAACGACCGGGCGATGTTCCACACCGACAACGCCTATCACCTGCCGGCGGCGCGCATCCACTCGCTGCGCTTGAAGACCAACACCGTCTCCGACACCGCCTTTCGCGGCTTCGGCGGCCCGCAGGGCATGCTCGGTGCGGAGCTCTACGTCGACGAGGTCGCCCGCGAGCTCGGCCTCGACCCGTTCGACGTGCGGCTCGCCAACCTCTACGGCGAGGCCGGACGCGACGTCACGCCCTACCACATGGCGGTCGAGGACAACGTCCTCCCCGAGCTGATGGCCGAGCTCGAGACCGGCGCCGAGTATCGCGCGCGGCGCGAGGCCATCGCCGCCTACAACGCCGAGAGCCCGTGGGTGAAGCGCGGCATCGCCATCACCCCGGTGAAGTTCGGCATCTCCTTCACCGTCACCCACCTGAACCAGGCGGGCGCGCTCCTGCACGTCTACCAGGACGGCTCGATCCAGCTGAACCACGGCGGCACCGAGATGGGCCAGGGCCTGTTCGTCAAGGTCGCCCAGATCGTCGCCGAGGTCTTCGACGTGCCGGTGGAGCGCGTCGGCATCAGCGCCACGAATACCGCCAAGGTCCCCAACACCTCGCCGACGGCGGCGTCGTCCGGCACCGATCTCAACGGCATGGCGGCGCGCAACGCCGCGCTCACCATCAAGGAACGCCTCGCCGCGTTCGTCGCCGAGCTGCACCAGGCCGAGCCGCACGAGATCGTCTTCCGGGACGGCGAGGTGCGCGTGCGCGACAACGTCATGAGCTTCGCCGAAGTCGCGCGCCGGGCGTACATGGCGCGGATCCAGCTCTCGGCCACCGGCTTCTACCGGACACCGAAGGTCCACTACGACCGCGAGCAGGCGCGCGGGCGGCCCTTCTTCTACTTCGCCTACGGCGCGGCGTGCAGCGAGGTCGCGATCGACACGCTCACCGGCGAGCACCGGCTCACCCGCGTCGACATCATCCACGACGTCGGCCGCTCGCTGAACCCGGCGATCGACCTGGGCCAGATCGAGGGCGGCTTCGTGCAGGGCATGGGCTGGCTCACCACCGAGGAGCTCTGGTGGAACGACGAGGGCCGGCTGATGACCCACGCGCCTTCGACCTACAAGATCCCGACCGCGCGCGACCTGCCCGAGAGCTTCTTCGTCAAGCTCTTCGAGCGCGGGGAGAACCGCGAGGAGACCGTCCACCGCTCCAAGGCGGTGGGCGAGCCGCCGTTGATGCTGGCGATTTCGGTCTTCATGGCGCTCAGGGATGCGGTGGCGAGCCTCGCGCCCGGCGTGCGGCCGCGGCTGGATGCGCCCGCCACGCCCGAGCGGGTGCGCGCCGCCTGCCGCGACATCGAGGCCCGCGCCCGCGGCCGCGCCTTGCAAGCCGACTGGGCCGCCGAGTGATGCTGGCGGACTGGCTCAAGCGCGCGGGCGGGCCGGCGGTGCTGGTCACCGTCGTCGAGACCAAGGGCTCGACCCCGCGCGAGCCCGGCGCGCGGATGCTGATCGAGCCGGCGGGCCAGCACGGCACCATCGGCGGCGGCGAGCTCGAATGGCGCGCCCAGCAGACCGCGCGGCGGGCGTTGCGCGACGGCCGCACGCGGCCCGAGCTGGTGGCGTTCGCGCTCGGCCCCGAGCTCGGTCAGTGCTGCGGCGGCTTCGTGCGCCTGTTGTTCGAGCCGCTGACCGAGCCGGGCGAGATCGCCGAGCTGGCCCACCGGCTCGACGGCCTCGACGGGCCGGCGGTGTTCGCCCGCCGCCTGGGTGACGGCGCGCGCGGGCTGGTCTGGCAGGGCGGTGCGGTCGGCGCGCTCGACGCCGCGCAGCTGCGCCCCTGGCTGGAGCATCCGGGCCCGCGCATCGCCCGGCTCGAGGCCGAGAACGACACCGTGGTGGTGGAGCGCCTGCCGGCGCCGCGCCCCCAGGTCTGGGTTTTCGGCGCCGGCCATGTCGGCCGCGCGCTGGTCGACGTGCTCGCCAGGCTGCCACGCCAGCGGGTCGTCTGGGTCGACGAACGCGAGGACGCCTTTCCGGCCGAGCTCCCCGACGGCGTCACCAAGCTCTGGGTCCGCCACCCCGAGAGGGTCGTGCCGCGCGCGCTCGGCGGCGCGGCGGTGGTGGTCATGACCCACAGCCACGCCCGGGATCTCGCGATCGTCGACGTCGCGCTGCGACGCAACGACCTGGCCTTCGTCGGCCTGATCGGCTCGACCACCAAGCGCGCCCGCTTCGAAAAGCGCCTGAGCGAGGCCGGACACGCCGCCGCCGACGTGGCGCGGCTGGTCTGTCCGATCGGCCTCGCGCACATCCACGGCAAGGAGCCCGAGGTCATCGCGGTCTCGGTGACCGCGCAGTTGCTGGAACGCTACGATCGCGATTCCCGCTATGCCTGAGGCGGCGCTGTTGGAGCGGGCGATCGCGCTCGGCGTCGCCAACGTCGCCCAGGGCGGCGGGCCCTTCGGCGCGGTCGTCGCCCAAGGCGAGCGCGTCGTCGCCGAGGGGGTGAACCGGGTGACCGCGAGCTGCGATCCGACCGCGCACGCCGAGATCGTCGCCATTCGCGCGGCCGGCGGCGCGCTCGGCCGCTTTTCGCTCGAGGGGCTCACGCTCTACGCCAGCTGCGAGCCGTGCCCGATGTGCCTCGCCGCCTGCCATTGGGCGCGGCTCGACCGCGTCGTCTTCGCCGCCGACCGCTTCGACGCCCGCGACGCCGGCTTCGACGACGCCCACCTCTACGAGGAGCTGGCCCGCCCCGTCGCCGAGCGGGCCCTGCCGCTCGTCCGCCTCGCCGTCACCGACCGGCTGGCACCCTTCGCCGCCTGGCGCGACGCCGCGGCGCGCACACCCTATTGAGGCCGCTTGACGGCCGGCGACGCTCCGCGATGCTGCGACGCCGAGCACGACGGGGCGAGGATGCGATGGCGAGCCGACACGAGCGCGAGCGATCCGTGAAGGTCTGGGACGTGCCGACGCGCCTGTTCCACTGGATCCTCGCCCTCTTGATCCTGGCGGCGTACCTCTCCCACGACTTCTGGACGATCCAGCGCCACATGCAGATCGGCTACGTCGTCTTGACGCTGGTGGCGTTCCGGGTGGTCTGGGGGGTGGTCGGCTCCGAGACCAGCCGCTTTTGGAACTTCGTCCCCACTCCGGCCCGGACCGTCGGCTACGTCCGCGGGCTGCTCCAGGGGCGGCCGCCCGAGACCGTGGGCCACAACCCGCTGGGCTCGATCCTGATCTACGCCATGCTGGTGCTGGTGGCGTTTCAGGCCACGACCGGCCTCTTCGCCAACGACGCCATCTTCAGCGAGGGGCCGCTGGCCAAGCTGGTGAGCGACGACACTTCGGACATGCTCACCGACTGGCACGAGCAGAGCTTTTGGATCCTGGTGGGCTGCATCGCCCTCCACGTCACCGCCAACACCCTCTACGAGCTCGTCCTCCGCCAGCCGCTGATCCGCGCGATGATCACCGGCCGCAAGCCGGTGCCGGCGGACGCCCCGGCGCCGCGCCTGCGGCCGGCCTGGTGGGCCGTGCCGGCGCTCGCGGTCGCCGCCAGCGTCGTCTGGTACGTCGTCACCCGAGTGTAGTCGTCCGCGCCATCGCGCGCCGTCGAGGATCGCACTCGACCGTGGCCTCTGCTAATGGCCGCGCCCATCGACCTCGGCGGGTGGGCTCAGGCGCCGCGACGGTCATCCTCCAACGCCTCGTCCGCCAGCGGAGCGCGCATGTTCAAGGTTCGGCTCAACACCGTCTTCGTCGTGGCGCTCGCGATCGTCGTGCCGATCGGTGCCTGGGGCGTGCTGGCGCCGTTGGACATGGCGGCGGCGGTACTGGGCTCCACCACCTACGTCATGACCGGGGCGAGCTGGTGGTGGCTGTTGATGTGCACCGGCTTCGTCGTCTTCGCGGCGTTCTTGGGGCTCGGACCCTACGGCCGGATCAGGCTCGGCGGCGACGACGAGGTCCCCGAGTTCTCCACCGCCTCGTGGATCGCCATGCTCTTCGCCGGCGGGATGGGCGCGGGCCTGTTGTTCTGGGGCGTGGCCGAGCCCGTGACCCATTTCGAGAGCCCGCCGGGCATGCTCGGTGGCACCGCGCAGGCGGCGCGCGAAGCGATGGTCATCACCAACCTGCACTGGGGGTTCCACGCTTGGTCGATCTACGGCGTCTGCGCCCTGGTGATCGCCTATTTCACCTTCCGGCTCCAACGGCCGCCCTTGATCTCGACCCCGCTGACCGGGCTGTTCGCCGGCCGCTCGCGCCGGGTGGCGGTGACGGCCGCGGACGTGCTCGGTGTCGTCGCCGTCGTCTTCGGCCTCGCCGGCTCGCTGGCGATGGGCGCACTGCAGGTGCGCTCGGGTCTCGGCACCCTCTTCGACGTTCCCCAGACGCACCTGGCCTCGCTCATGGTGCTCTTGGTGCTCTACGGCGCCTACATGATCTCGACGCTCACCGGCGTCGACAAGGGCATGCGCATCCTCTCCAACCTCAACATGGTGATCGCGCTGGCGATCATGCTCTTCATCGTCATCGCCGGCCCGACCAGCTTCATCTTCGAAAGCGTCGTCGACACCATCGGCGCCTACGCCTCCCGCCTCTTGCAGATGTCGTTTCGGCTGTTTCCCTACGAGGGGCGCACCGACTGGTCCGCGAGCTGGACGCTGACCTATCTGATCTGGTGGCTGGCGTGGGGTCCCTTCGTCGGCGTGTTCATCGCGCGGATCTCGCGGGGGCGCACCATCCGCGAGTTCTGCGCCGGTGTGATCCTCCTGCCGACAATGTTTTCGATCCTGTGGTTCGCCGTGTTCGGCGGCGCCGGCATCTACATCGAGCTGTTCGGCCCCGGCGGCCTCTCAGATCTGGTCGCCGAGGACGTCTCTGAAGCCCTGTTCGCCTTTCTGGACTACTTCCCGCTCGGCGCGCTCCTCGGTTATCTGGCGATCGTGTTGATCTTCATCTTTCTGGTGACCTCGGCCGACAGCGGGACCTTCGTGTTGTCGATGATGACCACCGAGGGCAACCTCAACCCGCCGGCGCCCTCGAAGATCGTCTGGGGTTCGCTCGTCGCCGTCATGACCGCCGGTACCGTGCTCGCCGGCTCGGTCGACGTCGCCAAGGCCATGGCGACGCTCGGCGCGATCCCGTTCTCGGCCATCTTGATCCTGCAGATCGTGGGCTTTTTGAGGGCGCTCGCCCGCGAGGACGTCGGCTGGCGGCGGCCGGCGGTGGAGGCGGCGGAATGAGGCGGCTGCTCGCGCTCGCCGCGGTCGTGTTGATCACCGCCTGTTCCGAGGCGCCGGTGGTGGTGGGCTCGAAGGAGCCGAGCCAGGACCGCATCCTGGGCGAGATGTTCGCGCTGCTCTTGGAGGATGCCGGCATCCGGGTGGAGCGGCGCATCGGGCTCGGCGACAGCGCCGAGAACTTCGAAGCGCTGCGGCGGGGCGCGATCGATCTCTACCCCGAATACACCGGTACCGCGCTCAACCTGGTCGGCGCGCCGCCGACTGACGATCCCGACGCCGCGCTCGCCAGGGTCCGCGAGGCCTTCGCCGATCTCGGGCTGGTGTTCTTGGAGCCGCTCGGCTTCGTGTCGGATTACACCGTCGTCGCCCGGCAGGAGCTCGTCGCCGACGAGGGCGTCGACGCCGTTTCCGATCTGCGCCCGCTCGCGCCGCGGCTCACCTTGGGTGTCACCCGAACCTTCGCCCAGCGACCGGCGGACGGTCTCGACGCCGCGCTCGACCGCTACGGGGTGGACTTCGCCGAGGTCGTCGTCACCGACGGCAGCGACAGAGGGCCGCTCTACGAGGCGCTGATCGGTGGTGAGATCGACGTCATGGTCGGGTTCTCCAGCGACCCGGAGATCGTCGATTTCGACCTCGCGCCCCTGCGCTTCGATCTGCCGCTCGTGACGAGCTACGAGGCGGTGCCGCTGGTCTCCGCCGCGGCGCTCGAACGCGAGCCCCGGCTCGGGGACGCGCTCGCCCCGCTGGCGGATCGGCTGGACACGCCGCGGATGCGCGCGCTCACCCGCCAGGTCCGGATCGGCGGCCGCTCCCCGCGCGGCGCCGCCGCCGCCGGACTCGCCGAACTCGGCCTGCTCGAGCGGACCGTGGCGGAGCTGGACGTACCGCTCCAGATCGCCATGAACCCCCTCGAGGTCGGCCGTCGCACGGCCAGCCGGGTGCTGCGCGCCGTCCGCGAGGCGATGCCCGGGCGCAACGTCGCCTATCTCGGCTCGTCGCGGCCGCTCGCCGAGATCCCGGCCCGCAATGCTCGGCTCGCGTTGGCGCCGGCGATCGCGCATTTCGACGTCACCGCCACCGGGGTCGTGCGTGACGACCGGTTCGAGGCGGTGGCGGCGGTGGGCTCCACGCTGCTCCACACCATCGCCCTCGTCGACGGTCCCGACCGTCTCGGCGCGGCCACGGCGATCGCCACCGGACCGGTGGGCTCGGCCTCGCACAAGCTCATCAGCGTGCTGGCCGCGAACCGGACCCCCTCGCCCGCGATCGTGCCGCTCGACGAAACCTCGGAGGAGGCCGTCATCGCGGCGCTGCGCCAGGGCGCGGCCGACGCCGTCGTCCTCCTCGCCGCCCGCGAGCGCCCGGACGTCGTCCCCGAGCGCGACGACGCCGTGGGCCTACGGTTCATCGACTCGGCGGACTGGTGGGAGGGGGCCGCGCGTCTGCAACTGCCGTTCCTGCGGCTGGCGTCGGTGGCGTCGCCGGGGGCGGCCGGCGGCGAGGAGCGGGTGCGCACGGTCGCCATGCAGACCACCCTGGTCGGCCCGGCGCCGCCGCCGGTCTCCGTCCTCGGCCGTCAGGGACCGAGCTCGATCAGCACCGTGCTCTATCCGCTGACCGACGCCAACGTGCTGGCGATCGACCAGGCGCTCGGGCCCCATCCCGACGTCGTTCCGCATCTGCGCCGGGCGGCCGCGCTGAGCCCGGAGATCCGTCCCGCGCCCACCGCCACCAACCCGCGGCCGGGCGACGCGGTGCTTCTGGTCGTCATCGTCGGCTTTCTCGCCTTCGCCGGCTGGCTCCTGGTGCGCCCCGCCCCGACCGGTCGCGACCCCACCGAGTGAGCGCCGATCCGCGTGGGGCGACGCTCGCGGCGGCTCAGGCCGCGGGCGCCCGTGCCGCCACCGCCCCCTCGACGTCGACGTCGCCGGCGCCCGCGAGCGCCTCGGCGTATTTGAGCCAGCTGCCGTGGCTGTGCGGGCGCAGCGTCACCCGCTCGCCGGCGAGCGCGCGGGCGAGCTCGAAGCGCCCGGCGCGCAGGCTCGCCTCCAGGAGCATCAGGTGGAAGACGTCGCGCTGGGCGTGGCTGCCTCCGATCGGCACCAGATCGTCCTTGCGCGGGAAGAGCAGCTCGACGGTGGTGGCGAAGTCGCCCCTGTAGAAGGCGTCGACGGCGCGGCAGACCGGCAGCACGTGCTCGCGTGTGCGCCGGGCGTTGTCGTCGTCGGTGCCGGCGAAGGCCTCGAGCGAGTCCAGGTGGCGGGCGGCCTCGGTCCGCCGCTCGCGGGCGAGCGGCATGATGGTGTGAACGTCGGTGAAGGCCATCAGGTGGTTGTCGACCCAGCCCGCCGCCCGCTCGGCGAGCGCCGCCCAGCGGTCGCCGACGCGGCCGCCCACGAGCTCGACCCGCGCCAGCAGCGAGGCGCAGTTCTGCATGTCGACGTAGAACATGTCGTCGCCCGGATCGACGAGCTCGTCGTAGAGCGCCAGCACCTCGTCGAGCTCGAAGCGCTCGAAGTGAAACAGCGCCTTGTGCCACCACAGATGGGTGCGCATGGCGGCGCGGTCGGCCCAGCGGTCGGCGGGATAGTCGAGCCAGCGCACGCCCTCGTCGACCCGGTCCTGCATCTCCATGACGTGGGCGACGGCGTGGATCGACCACATGTCCTCGGGGTTCAGCGCCACGGCCTCGCGCCCCAGCCGTTCGGCGGTGGCGTAGTCGCCCAGCTCCTCGTGGCCGAAGGCGGCCATGCCCAAGAGATCGCCGTAGCGCGGCACCGCCGCGTCCCAGGCCGGCAAAGCGCGGATCACCACGTTGCGCATGCGCCGGTGGGTGCCGAGCCAGAAGCTCTGGAAGTGCGCCAGCCTGAGCGCCAGGAGATCGCGCGGCCAGGTGATCAGGATCTCCTCCCAGATCCGACACGCCTTGAAGCCGTGGCCCGCGGTCCAGGCGCCCAGCGCCGCGAGGTGACGCCGCTCACGCTCGCCGAGATGGTCGTTCGCGAGGGCTTCGGCCTTGGCCAGCGCCGCCTTGGCGTCCGCGAGCCCCTCGGGCGTGCCGCGCGCCATCATCAGATAGCCCACGAGCACCCGGCCCAGGCAGAATTCGGGATCGGCGGCGAGCATCGCCTTGATCGCCCGGCCGACGCGCAGGCGGTATTCGAGGTAGCAGGTGACGACGTCGTCGAAGGCGTGCGCCGCCTCCGCGCTGGTCGTGGTCAGGGTGAGGCCGCGCTCGTCGGTGATCATGGTCATCCTCTTGCGGGTACCCGAGCTCGCGCCGCGCGTGCCACACCGGCGGCGCACCTGCAGCCCACGACCGCGTGACGGTGACCCCGTGACGCCCGCCGCGCGCTGGTCTAAGCCCGCCCGCGAGTTTGGACGGGAACGCTCATGGGTTTCAACTGCGGCATCGTCGGCCTGCCCAACGTCGGCAAGTCGACGCTCTTCAACGCGCTCACCAATACCGCGGCGGCGGCCGCGGCGAACTACCCTTTCTGCACCATCGAGCCCAATGTCGGCCGCGTGCCGGTGCCGGACCCGCGCCTCGACGAGCTGGCGCGGCTCGCCAAGTCGGCGCGGGTCATCCCGACCCAGCTCGAGATCAAGGACATCGCGGGGCTGGTGCGCGGCGCGTCCAAGGGCGAGGGGCTGGGCAACCGGTTTCTGGGTGCCGTGCGCGAGGTCGACGCCATCCTGCACGTGCTGCGCTGCTTCGCCGACGACGACGTCGCCCATGTCGAGGGCGGGGTCGATCCGATCCGCGACGCCGAGCTGGTCGAGACCGAGCTCCTCTTGGCCGATATCGACAGCCTCGAGCGCCAGCAGGAGGGGCTGGTCAAGCGCGTGCGCGGCCAGGACAAGGCGGCCAAGGCGCGCCTCGACCTCCTCGAGCGCATCCTGCCGAGGATGCAGGAGGGTGTGCCGGCGCGCCGGCTCGGGCTCTCCCGCGACGAGCACACGCTGCTCGATGGCTTCAACCTGCTGACCGACAAGCCGGTGCTCTACGTCTTGAACGTCGAGGAGGAGGCCGCCGCCACCGGCAACGCCCTCAGCGAGAAGGTCCAGGCTTTCGCCGCGGCGCAGGGTGCCCGCACCGTCACCGTCGCGGCCGCCATCGAGGCCGAGGTGGCGAGCCTCGACGGCGAGGAGGAGAAGCGCGAGTACCTGGCGTCGATGGGCCTGGAGGAGCCCGGGCTCAACCGTGTCATCCGCCAGGGCTATCGTCTCTTGGGCCTGGTCACCTTCTTCACCGCCGGCCCCAAGGAGGCGCGCGCGTGGACCGTGCCCGAGGGCGCCACCGCCGCCGAGGCGGCGGGCACGATCCATTCCGACATGCAAAAGGGCTTCATCGCCGCCGAGACCATCACCTTCGAGGACTATGTCGCCACCGGCGGCGAGGCCCAGGCCAAGGAGGCCGGCAAGATGCGGCTCGAGGGCCGCGACTACCGAGTGAAGGACGGCGACGTGCTCCTGTTCCGGTTCAACGTGTGAGACGGGAAGGGACGCCCTGACCTCGAGCGAGCGGGCGCCGCCGCCGCGGTCAGCCGAAGAGGCCGACGAGCAGCATCACCAGGGTGGCGAGGAAGCCGACGGTCCAGATCACCGAGCGCCACGGGTTCCAGCCGAAGGCGTAGGCCGGCACGTAGACGACCCGCGCCGCCAGATAGGTCCAGGCGCAGATCGCCGTCGCGGCGTTGGCCGTGGCGCCGAGCGCCACCAGCAGCACGGCGATGGTGAACAGCGGCAGACCCTCGGTGTGGTTGTCGAGGGCGCGCTTGAGCCGGGCCGCGCGGCCGGTGAGCTGGCGACCCTCGTCGCGCGGGCCCAGCATGTAGGCCGGCCCGATCTGGAGGTTGCCCGCCACCGCCGCCACCCCGAGCTGGACCGCCCACAACAGGGCCGCGAGCCCCAGGACCTGCAGTTCCACCATCGACGCCGTCTCCTCTATCTCTTTCTCTCTCGGCCCTCTCGGACTTGGACCTCCTCGAGCCCGGCGGCCAGCCCGGCGGCGGCCGCGGCCATCGCCGCGAGGACGGCGAGCACCAGCGCCGGGCCGAAGGCGTCGGCCACCAGCCCGAAGCCGCCGCCCGCCAACAACAGCACACCGGTGGCGGTGTTGGCGATGGCGGTGTAGGCGGCGCGGTCGTCGACCGGCGCCATGTCGGTCAGGTGCGTCTTGCGGGCGAGGCGCAGGCCCTGGTGCGCCGCGAGTAGGACGAAGAGCAAGCCGGGCAGCACCACCGGCGGCGCGATGGCGGCGAGCGCGAGCGCGGCGGCGCCGGCGAGTGCGGCGGCGATCATGACCTGTCGGCTGGAGCGGTCGGCGAAGCGGCCCCAGATCGCGCTCGACGCCATCGTCGCCACCGCGGCGGCGACGACGAAGAGCCCGAGCTCGCCGAGCGCCCGCTCGCCGTCGGCGCCCGCTCGGGCCAAGAGGAAAGGCGGCGCGAGCGCGGTGGCGAGGGCGAGACCGCGCACGGCGACGAAGCGCCGGAGCCCGCCGTCACGGGCCAACAGGCCGAGCTGGCCCGCCATGGCGTCGAAGCCGTTGGCCCCGCCGGCGGTGGCCCCCGGCTCCTCGACGAGGAACAGAAAGGCGAGCCCGGCCGCGAGCCAGCCCGCGCCCGCGACGACGAGCCCCCAGGCGACGGCGGTGACGGTGAGCGGGATCAGCCCCGCCGCCAGCCCGCCGCCGAAGGCGAGCACCAGCGCGGCGCCGAGGCTGCCGGCGAGGCCGGTGGCGGTGCCGCGCTTCCGCTTGTCGACGGTCTTGGCGAGGACGTCCTTTTGGCTCACCGACGCCGCGCTGCGGGCGAGGGCGAAGAGGGCGAGCAGCGCCACCACGCTCCAGCCGGCGGCCGCCCCCTCCAGGGTGGTGACCGCCGCCGCCATCGCCAGCACGCCCACGCCCTGCGCCACGCTCGCCCACGCCCACACGCCCTTGCGCACCGCCAGCGCGCGCACCTGCGCCGAGAGCGCGAGCTGGGGCAACAGCGCCAACGCCTCGCGCACCGGCACCAGAAAGCCGATCGCCGCCGCCGGCGCGCCCACCGCACCCAACAGCCAGGGCAGCACGATGCGGGCGTCGGCGAGACCGTCGCCGGCCTTGGTGAGCGCCAGGCTCACGACATGGAGGAAGAAGTTGCGCGCGCGGTGGCGACAGGCGCGTTCGGGCAGGTCGCGGCAGGCGCGCGCCGCCTCGTCGCCGGTCAGAACGTCG
>CAZCVH010000037.1:0-12553 GCA_964502115.1 uncultured Geminicoccaceae bacterium | reverse complement strand
GGTGGCGCCTCGTGCGCCTCGGCCGCCTCGCCGCCGCCGCCGCGGGGCGCCGCTTGCAGGGCGGAGGCGTCCTCGTCCTCGCCGAGCAGCAGGCCGATCGGGGTGTTGACCGCGACCCCCTCGGAGCCGGCGGGCACCAGGATCTTGCCGAGCGTGCCCTCGTCGACGGCCTCGACCTCCATCGTCGCCTTGTCGGTCTCGATCTCGGCGATGACGTCGCCGGGCTCGACCTTGTCACCTTCTTTCTTCTGCCACGTCGCCAGCGTGCCCTCGGTCATCGTGGGCGAGAGCGCCGGCATCAGGATTTCGATGGGCATGGCGGGGGCGCGCCCTTCAGCTGCGATAGCAGACGGCCTTGGCCGCCTCGACGACGGCCTTGGCCTGCGGCAGCGTGAGCTGCTCGAGGTTGGCGGCATAAGGCATCGGCACGTCGGCGCCGGTGACCCGCGTGACCGGGGCGTCGAGATGGTCGAAGGCGTCTTCCATCATCGCCGCCGCCAGCTCGGACCCCATGCCGAAGCGCGGCCAACCCTCCTCGACCGAGACCAACCGGTTGGTCTTGGTGACGGAGCGGACCACGGTCGCGGTGTCCAACGGCCGGATCGTCCTGAGATCGATCACCTCGGCCTCGATACCCTCCTCGGCGAGCGCGTCGGCGGCTTCGAGGGCGCGGGCGACCATCGCCGAGAAGGCGGTGATGGTGACGTCCGTGCCCGCACGCACCACCTTGGCCCGGCCGATCGGCAGGACGAAGTCGTCGAGCTGCGGTACCTCGAAGCTGTGGCCGTAGATCATCTCGTTCTCGAGGAAGACCACCGGGTTCGGATCGCGCACCGCCGCCTTCAACAGCCCCTTGGCGTCCGCGGCCGAGTACGGCGAGACGACCTTGAGCCCGGGGCAGTGGCCGTACCAGGTGGAGTATTCCTGGCTGTGCTGGGCGCCGACGCGCGACGCCGCGCCGTTCGGCCCGCGGAAGACGATCGGCGAGCCGAGCTCGCCCCCGGCCATGTAGAGCGTCTTGGCCGCCGAGTTGATGATGTGGTCGATCGCCTGCATCGCGAAGTTCCACGTCATGAACTCGACGATCGGGCGCAGGCCGGCCATCGCCGCCCCGACGCCGACGCCGGCGAAGCCGTGTTCGGTGATCGGCGTGTCGATGATCCGCTTGGCGCCGAACTCGGCGAGCAAGCCCTGGGTCACCTTGTAGGCGCCCTCGTATTCGGCGACCTCCTCGCCCATCAAGAAGACGCGGCCGTCGCGGCGCAGCTCCTCCGCCATGGCGTCGCGGAGCGCCTCGCGCACCGTCTGCTTGACCATCTCGGTGCCGGCCGGGATCTCGGGCTCCGCCGCCTCGTCGCGCTTCGCCTCGGCGGGGGCGGCGGCGGGCGACGGTGTCGGCTCCGATGTCGGCTGTGGCGTCGGCTCGGGCTTGGGCGCCTCGGCCCGGGCGGGCGCGGCCTGGCCATTGCCCGTGCCCGACGATTGCAGCGCGCTCTCGTCCTCACCCTCGCCGAGCAGCAGCCCGATCGGCGTGTTGACCTTGATGTTTTCCGAGCCGCCGGGGACGAGGATGCGCCCGAGCCGGCCCTCGTCGACCGCCTCGACCTCCATCGTCGCCTTGTCGGTTTCGATCTCGGCGATGACGTCGCCCGGCTCGACCTTGTCGCCCTCGCTTTTCAGCCAGCGCGCGATGGTGCCCTCGGTCATCGTCGGCGACAGCGCCGGCATCAATATTTCGATCGGCATCCGTTCCTCCCCCACCGGCGCCACGCCGGCCCGCGCCTCAGGACTCGATGAGCACGTCGGTCCAGAGTTCTTTCGCCTCCGGCTCCGGGCTGTCCTGGGCGAAGCTCGCCGCCTCGTTGACGACCCCGCGGATCTCCTTGTCCATGGCCTTGAGCTTGTCCTCGTCGGTGAGTTCGGCCTCGACCATCGTCTTTTTCAACTGCTCGATGGGATCGCGTTGCTCGCGCATCTCCTGGACTTCTTCCTTGGTCCGATACTTCGCCGGATCGGACATCGAGTGGCCGCGATAGCGATAGGTCAGCGCCTCGAGGATCGTCGGGCCCTGCTCGCGGGCGCGCGCCACCGCCGTGTCGGCCGCCGAGCGCACGGCGAGGACGTCCATGCCGTCGACCTCCTCGCCCGGGATGCCGTAGGCCTGACCGCGCTCGTAGAGGTGCTGGCCGGCCGAGGCGCGGGCCTGCGAGGTGCCCATGCCGTAGCGGTTGTTCTCGATGACGAAGACGATCGGCAGCTTCCACAGCGCCGCCATGTTGAAGCTCTCGTAGACCTGGCCCTGGTTGGCGGCACCGTCGCCGAAATAGCAGATCGTGACCCCGCCGTCCTCGCGGTACTTGTGGGCGAAGGCGAGCCCGGTGCCCAAGGGCGCCGACGCGCCGACGATGCCGTGGCCGCCGAAGAAGCCCTTGTCGCGGGCGAACATGTGCATCGAGCCGCCCTTGCCCTTGGAGTAGCCGTCGATGCGGCCGGTGAGCTCGGCCATCACCCGCTTGGGGTCCATGCCGGTGGCGAGCATGTGGCCGTGGTCGCGATAGCCGGTGATGACGGTGTCACCGTCCTTCAAAGTGTGCTGGATGCCGACCGCGACCGCCTCCTGGCCGATATAGAGGTGGCAGAAGCCGCCGATGAGCCCCATGCCGTAGAGCTGGCCGGCCTTCTCCTCGAAACGGCGCAGCATCAGCATGTCGCGGTAATAGGTGAAGAGCGTCTCGGCGTCGGGCAGCTGTGGCTTCGCCGACCGCCCGCGGCGGTCCGTTCCCTTGCCGGTGCCACGCGTGCTCCGGCTCGTCGTATCGCTCGCCATCGGCCGGTATCCTCCCTTCGCAACCGCGGTGGCGCGTCGGCGGCCGACGCGCGGTTACCGCTCGTAGTGCTTAGTGCAACGCGCCATCAAGGTATAGGATGCCGGCGCTAGGCAAGGATGTGCGCGCTCGCCTCAGCCCCCGGGATCGACGACGACGACCTCGTCGGGTCGGACATAGCCGAGCCCCCTGAGCGCCGTCTCGACCGCGTCGGGAGCCGGGCGCTCCGGCCGCAGGCCCGCGATCGCCGCCTCGAGCTCGGCGTTGCGGGCCCGCACCGATGCCAGCTCGGCCTCCAGCCGCGCCGTCTCGGCCCGCGTCTCGGTCCAGGCGACGTAACCCGCGGCACCGTAGACGGCGTGGTAGCCGAAATAGGCGAGCGCCAGAGCGGCGGGCACGAGGACCGCCGCGCGCCCCCGCCAGCGGCGGCCGTTCACCCGAAGCGGAAGCATCCCGCCCCCGGGTAGAGGGCGATTCCGCCGAGCTGCTCCTCGATGCGGAGCAGCTGATTGTACTTGGCGAGGCGATCGGAGCGCGACATCGACCCTGTCTTGATCTGCCCGCAATTGGTGGCGACCGCCAAATCCGCGATCGTGGCGTCCTCGGTCTCGCCCGAGCGGTGCGACAGGATGCAGGTGTATTTGGCGCGGTGCGCCATTTCGACCGCCTCCAGGGTCTCGCTCAACGAGCCGATCTGGTTGACCTTGACCAAAAGCGAATTGCCGATCCCCTTCTCGATGCCCTCGCGCAGGATCGCCGGATTGGTGACGAACAGGTCGTCGCCGACGAGCTGGCAGGTCTTGGCCAGACGCTCGGTCAGGACCGCCCAGCCGTCCCAGTCCTCCTCGCCGACCCCGTCCTCGATCGATTTGATCGGATAGCGCGAGCACAGATCGTGATAGTAGTCGGCCATGCCACCGGCGTCCAAGGTCTTGCCCTCGCCCTTGAGCTCGTAGCGGCCGTTCTTACCGAACTCGCTGGCGGCGGCGTCGAGCGCGAAGACGACGTCGTCGCCGAGGCGGTAGCCGGCGGCCTCGACCGAGCGGGCGAGGAAGCCGAGGGCGTCGTCGGTGCCCTTGAGGTTGGGCGCGAAGCCGCCCTCGTCGCCGACGTTGGTGTTGTGGCCGGCGTCGCTCAGCTGCTTCTTGAGCGCCTGGAAGCACTCGGCGCCGATGCGCAGCGCCTCGGCGAAGGTCGAGGCGCCGATCGGCATGATCATGAATTCCTGCACGTCGATCGGGTTGTCGGCGTGCGCGCCGCCGTTGATGACGTTCATCATCGGCACCGGCAGCGTGCGCGCCGCGGCGCCGCCGACATAGCGGTAGAGCGGCAGATCGAGGGCCTCGGCGGCCGCCTTGGCGCAGGCGAGGCTGACCCCGAGGATGGCGTTGGCGCCGAGGCGGCTCTTGGTGTCGGTGCCGTCGAGCTCACGCATGGCGAGGTCGACCGCCACCTGCTCGACCGCGTCGCGGCCGATGACGGCGTCGGCGATCTCGCCGTTGACGGACTCGACCGCCTTCAAGACGCCCTTGCCGCCGAAGCGGCCCTTGTCGCCGTCGCGGAGCTCGAGCGCCTCGCGCACGCCGGTCGAGGCCCCGGAGGGCACGGCGGCGCGGCCGGTGCTGCCGTCGGCGACCACGACCTCGACCTCGACGGTCGGATTGCCTCGGCTGTCCAGGATCTCGCGACCGTGGATCTCGACGATGTCGGTGCTGCTCATGGCTGTCCCCTCCCGTTCGGCGTTTTGCGCAGGCGGTCGATCTCCCGGAGGTCAAACAACAGCCCTTCGAGCTCCGCAAGTGGGACCATGTTCGGTCCGTCGCTCGGCGCCCGGTCGGGATCGCGGTGGGTCTCGATGAAGAGCCCGGCGCAACCGACCGCCACCGCCGCCCGCGCCAGCACGCCCACGAACTCGCGCTGCCCGCCCGAAGCGCCGCCGAGCCCGCCCGGCTGCTGGACCGAATGGGTGGCGTCGAAGACCACGGGCCAGCCGCTTTCCGCCATGATCGGCAACGCGCGAAAGTCGGACACCAGCGTGTTGTAGCCGAAGCTGGCGCCGCGCTCGGTCAACAGCAGCCGCTCGCACCCGAAGGCCTCCATCTTCGCCGCGACGTTGGCCATGTCCCAAGGTGCCAGGAACTGGCCCTTCTTGACGTTCACCGCCGCCCCGGTCTCGGCCGCGGCGCGCAGGAGATCGGTCTGGCGGCACAGAAAGGCCGGGATCTGCAGGGCGTCCACGGCCTCGGCCACGGGCGCGCACTGCCAGCTCTCGTGGACGTCGGTGAGCACCGCCATGCCGGTCCGGGCGCGGACCTCGGCGAGGCCGGCGAGCCCGTCCTCCATGCCGACGCCCCGAAAGGAGCCGGCGCTGGTGCGGTTGGCCTTGTCGAAGGAGCTCTTGTAGACGCAGTCGATCTGCAACCGCCGGGCGATCGCCTGGATCAGTTCCGCCGTCTCGACGGCGTGCTCGCGGCTCTCGATGGCGCACGGCCCGGCGATCAGGGCGAACGGCACGTCGTTGGCGAAGCCCGCCGCGCCGATGTCGACCCGTCGGGCGGGCGCCGTCACACCAGCCTCGCCTGGTCGAGCGCGGCGCCGACGAAGGAGGCGAACAGCGGGTGCGGCGCGAACGGCCGGGACTTGAGCTCGGGGTGGAACTGCACGCCGACGAACCACGGGTGGCGCGGGTTCTCGACGATCTCGGGCAGCCGGCCGTCGGGCGACATGCCGGAGAAATTCAGCCCCGCCTGCTCCAGGCGCGGCACGTAGGCGACGTTGACCTCGTAGCGGTGGCGGTGGCGCTCGTTGATCTGCTCGGCGCCGTAGACCGCCGCCACCAGGCTGCCGGGGGCGAGCCGGGCCGGATAGGCGCCGAGCCGCATGGTGCCGCCGAGATCGCCGTCGGCCTCGCGGCGCTCCTTGCGGCCGTCGCGCTCCCATTCCGTCATCAGCCCGACGACCGCGTCGCTGCAGGGCCCGAACTCGGTCGAGCTGGCGCCGTCGAGACCGGCGAGGTTGCGCGCCGCCTCGACGACCGCGAGCTGCATGCCGAAGCAGATGCCGAAATAGGGGATGCCGTGCCTGCGGGCGAAGGTGACCGCGGCGATCTTGCCTTCGGCGCCGCGCTCGCCGAACCCGCCGGGCACGAGGATGCCGTTGACGTCGCCGAGCCGCGCGGCGGCGTCCTCCTGCTCGAACATCTCGCTGTCGAGCCACCGCGTGCGCACCCGCACCCGGTTGGCGATGCCGCCGTGGACGAGGGCCTCGTCGAGCGATTTGTAGGCGTCGATGAACTCGGTGTATTTGCCGACGACGGCGATCGTCACCTCGCCCTCGGGATGGCGCACCCGCTCGACGATGCCGTGCCAGCGGTCGAGGTCGGGGCGGCCCACCTCGGGCAGCCCGAAGCGGCGCAGCACCGCCCCGTCGAAGCCGGCCCGGTGGTAGTCGATCGGCACCTGGTAGATCGAATCGACGTCGAGCGCCGCGATGACGCCGTCCGCCGGCACCGAGCACTGCAGCGAGATCTTGCGCCGCGCGTCGTCGCCGATCGGGTGCTCGGAGCGGCAGAGCAGGACGTCGGGCTGGATGCCGATGGCGCGCAGATCGCGCACGGAATGCTGGGTCGGCTTGGTCTTCATCTCGCCGGCGGAGCGGATGAAGGGCAACAGCGTGACGTGGACGTAGACGCAGCTGCCGGGGCCGAGCTCGTAGCCCATCTGGCGGATGGCCTCGAGAAACGGCAGGCCCTCGATGTCGCCGACCGTGCCGCCGACCTCGACCAGCACGAGGTCGACGTCGTCGGTGTCCTGCATGATGCGGTCGCGGATGGCGTTGGTGACGTGCGGAACGACCTGCACCGTGCCGCCGAGATAGTCGCCGTGGCGCTCCTTGGTGAGCACCTCGGCGTAGATCTGCCCGGCGCTGACGCTGTCGGGGCGGCCCGCCGGCACCCCGGTGAAGCGCTCGTAGTGCCCGAGATCGAGGTCGGTCTCGGCGCCGTCGTCGGTGACGAAGACCTCGCCGTGCTGGAACGGCGACATCGTGCCGGGATCGACGTTGAGATAGGGGTCGAACTTGCGCAGCCGCACGCGGTAGCCGCGTTCCTGCAACAGCGCACCCAGCGCCGCCGACGCGAGCCCCTTGCCGAGCGAGGAGACCACGCCGCCGGTGATGAAGATGTAGCGCGCCATGGGCCCTTGTTATCGACGTAACCCCGCGCCGGCGCAAGCGCGCCGCGCAGGTTTTCCACCACAGATTGAAATGCCGACGGCCCGCTCAGTCCGCGATCGGGGCCTGCGGATCGCTCGGCTCGGCCGGTCGCTCGCTCGGCGCCGCCGGAGCCTCGGCCTCGGGCGCCGCCGGCTGCGGCGTCGCCGGCTGCTCCGCCGGCATCTGGTCGAGCACCGACGACCCCTCCTCACCGCCGGTGGCGAGGATCGCGAGGAGCAGGCTGGTCGCGATGAACGACGCCGCCAGGATCGTGGTCGCGCGGGTGAGGAAGCTCGCCCCGCCGCGCGCCGTGAAGAGGCCGCCGAAGCTCGCCCCGCCGCCGCTCATGCCGCCGCCGAGCCCGCCCAGCGCGCCGCCGTCGCTCTTCTGCAACAGGATCACCCCGACCAGCGCGAGCGCGATCAGGAGATGAACGACGAGAATCACCTGCTCCATGCCAACACCTTCATCGCGCGCCGCCCGGTGTCTTCGGCTCAGCCGGGCGCGCCCGACCCCGCTTCGTAGATCGCCCAGAAGTCGTCGGCGTCGAGGCTGGCCCCACCGACCAGCGCGCCATCGACGTTGGAGGTGGTGAGGATCGCCTTGGCGTTCGAGGGTTTCACCGAGCCGCCGTAGAGGATCGCGATGTCGCCGCCTTCGGCGAAGCGCTCCACCAGGCGCGTGCGGATGTGGTCGTGCGCGGCTTCGATCTCCGCGTCGCTCGGCGTGCGACCGGTGCCGATCGCCCACACCGGCTCGTAGGCCACGACCACGTCGCCGGCGGTGGAGGCGTCGGGAAGACTGCCGGCGAGCTGGGCGTCGAGCCGCTCGAGCGTCCTGCCGGCGAGGTACTCCGCCTCGGTCTCGCCGATGCAGACGACGGCCTTGAGACCGGCGTCGAGGCCGGCCTCGGCCTTGGCGCGCACGCTGGCGTCGTCCTCGAAATGGTACTGGCGGCGCTCGGAATGCCCGCAGATCACCGCCTGCGCCCCGGCCTCGGCCAGCATCGGCGCGGCGAGGTCGCCGGTGTAGGCGCCGCTCGCCTGGCTGTGGCAGTCCTGCGCGCCGACGAAGATCGGCGTGCCGGCGAGCCATTCCCGCGCCCGCTCGATCAGCGTCGCCGGTGGGAACACGCCGAGCGTGCCGGTGGCGGCGTCGCCGGCGCGCGCCTTCAAGGCGCCGACGAGCGCCTGGGCGTCGTCGACGCGGCCGTTCATCTTCCAGTTGCCGAGCACGACGGGTCGTGGCAGGCGCATGCTTCGCTCTCCTCGCTCGCTCACCGGCGCCTGTAGCACGGCTCTCCGCCGGGCCAAAGCCCCGCTCCGCCGGCGCGCCACGCGTTGTTCTCCGGCGGCCGCCCGCTTATGTTGCGGCCACGCGTCGCCGCCTTCGGAGAGATCATGCTCGCCGCCATTCGAAACTTCGCCCGCAGCTGGGTGATGAAGGTGTTCTTGGGCCTGTTGATCCTCAGCTTCGCGATCTGGGGCGTCGGCGACATCTTCACCGGCGGATCGGGCGACGCGGTGGCCGAGGTCGGCGAGCTCGAGGTCACCGCGGCCGAGCTCGACGACAGCTTTCGGCGCTCGCTGCGGCGCCTGCAGGAGCAGTCGCAGGAGCCGATCTCGCGCGAGGACGCGATCGCCATGGGGCTCTTGGAGCGCTCGCTGCAGACCCTCGCCGCCCGCCGCCTCGTCGACGCCGAGGCGCGCGAGCTCGGTCTCACCGCGCCCGACGAGGCGGTGCGTCGGCTGATCGCCCAGGAGCCGGCCTTTCAGGTCGACGGCCGCTTCGACCGCGAGCGCTTCCGTCAACTGTTGCGCCAGACCGGCCTCGACGAGGACGGCTTCGCCGAGCAGCTCCGCGCCGAGCGCACCCGCAACGCGCTCACCGGCGCGATCCGCCCGCCCGTGGGTCTGCCCGACGCGGTGACGGAGCCCTTGGTCGACCGCCTCGCCCAGGTCCGCTCGGGCCGTCTGCTCGTCGCGCCCGACACCCGTTTCGACGACCTCGAAGCGCCGGACGACGCCACGCTGCAGAGCTACCTCGAGGACAACCAGCAGCGCTTTCGGGCCCCCGAGCGCCGCGACGTCACCGCCGTTCTCCTCAGCCCCGAGCTGTTGATGGACGACATCGGCGTCGACGAGAGCCGCCTGCGCGAGCGCTACGAGGGCGATATCCAGCGCTACACCACCCCCGAGCGCCGTGTCGTCCGCCAACTGCGGGGCCAGGAGGAGTCCGCGGTCCGCGAGGCCTTCGACCGGCTGCGGGCGGGCGCCTCGGCGCAAGCGGTCGCCGACAACGTCGCGGGCGTGGCGTTGTCCGCGCTCGGCCCCGTCGCCGAGGCCGGGCTGCCCGACAGCTTCGCCGCCCCGATCTTCTCCGCGGCGGAGGCCGGCACGGTCACGCCTCCGGTGGAGAGCGCCTTCGGCTGGCACGTCTTCCTCGTCGACGAGATCCTGCCGTCCGAGCGGCAGCCCTTCGCCGAGGTCCGCGACCGGTTGCGCCGCCAGGAGGCCCGCCGGCTCGCCGGCGAGCAGCTGCCCGATCTCGCCACCGCGCTCGACGACGTGATCGGCGGCGGGGCGACCCTCGAGGAGGCGGCGGAGCAGCTCGATCTGCCGCTGGTCGCGGTGGCGGGTCTCGATCGCCGAGGCCGGACCCCCGACGGCGAGACCTTCGAGGGCTTCGCCGAGTGGGGCGATCTCGTCACCCAGGTCTTCGAGGAGCCCGAGGGCCAGCCCTCGCTTTTGGAGGAGACCGACGACGGTCGCTTCTACGTCTTCCGCGTCGACCAGATCGAAGCGGAGCGCGCCCTCGAGCTGACCGAGGCCCGCGAGCGCGTGCTCGCCGCGTGGCGGGGCGGGGAGGCTCGGCGCCGCGCCCGCGAGGTCGCCGAGCGCGCGCTGCAGGATCTCGAAGCCGGCCGCGCGATCGCGGACGTCGTCGCCGAGCACGCGCTCGAGACCCGCACGCTGGAGCCCCGCAGCCGCACCGAGGCGGAGGGGACGGGCGCGGTCCACGACGCCCTCTTCGCGGGCGAGCCGGGCGGCGTCGCCGCCGAGGTGGTCGACGCCGACCGCGGCGCCGGCATCGTCGTGATCGACGCCGAGACGCGCGTTTCCGAGGAGGTGGCCGACGCCGTCCGCCGGGAGCTGAGCGCGGGCTTCCAGCGCGACCTCCTGACCCAGTTCGAATCCGCCCTGCGCCGAGCGCACCCGGTGCGGATCGATCGCCGCGCCCTCGAGCGGCACTTTGCGAGCGAGCCGGGGTCGTGAGCCCGCGCCCGCCCGCCGACGGCAGCCCGGCCCCGGACTTCGCGACCTTTCGCGCCGCTTACGAGGCCGACCGCGCGCAGGTGGTGGCGGCGCGCATCGTCGCCGATCTCGAGACGCCGGTCTCGGCGATGATCAAGCTCGCCGAGGGCCGGCCCTACAGTTTCCTGTTGGAATCGGTCGAGGGCGGTGCCGTGCGCGGGCGCTACTCGATGATCGGGATGAAGCCCGACCTCGTCTGGCGCTCGCGCGGCGGCACGGTCGAGGTCAACCGTCGTGCGCGCACCGAGCCGAACGCCTTCCGGCGGGACCCGACGCCGCCGTTGGAGAGCCTGCGGGCGCTGCTCGCCGAGAGCCGCATCGACCTCGGCGCCGAGTTGCCGCCGATGTCCGCCGGGCTCTTCGGTTATCTCGGCTACGACATGATCCGCCACGTCGAGCGCCTGCCGGACGCCAACCCCGATCCGGTCGGTGTCCCCGACGCGGTGCTGGTGCGGCCCACGGTCGTCGCGGTCTTCGACAACGTCGAGGACCTGGTGACCATCGTGACGCCGGTGCGTCCCGATGCGGCGCTGTCGGCCCGTGCCGCTTACGACCTCGCCGGCGAGCGGCTGGCCGACGTGGTGACCGACTTCGGCCGCTCGCTGCCGCGCGGGGCGCCGCCACCGGCGACCGTGCGCCCCGAGCCGGTCTCGAACCTGTCGCGCCCCGACTTCGAGGCGATGGTCGAGCGCGCCAAGGACTACATCCGCGCCGGCGACATCTTCCAGGTGGTGTTGAGCCAGCGCTTCACCCTGCCCTTCAAGCTGCCGCCCTTCAGCCTCTACCGCTCGCTCAGGCGGCTGAACCCGTCGCCCTTCCTCTTCTTCCTCGACCTCGACGGCTACACGCTGGTGGGCTCGAGCCCGGAGATCCTGGTGCGGCTGCGCGACGGCGTCGTCACCATCCGCCCCATCGCCGGCACCCGCCGGCGCGGCGCCGACCGGGCCGAGGACGAGGCCCTCGCCCGCGAGATGGCGGCCGATCCCAAGGAACGCGCCGAGCACACGATGCTGTTGGACCTCGGCCGCAACGACGTCGGCCGCGTCGCCGAGATCGGCAGCGTCCGCGTTACCGAGAAGATGGCGGTGGAGTACTATAGCCACGTCATGCACCTGGCCTCGAACGTCGAGGGCCGGCTGCGCGACGGGCTCGACGCCATCGACGCGCTCATCGCCGGCTTTCCCGCCGGCACCGTGTCGGGCGCGCCGAAGGTACGCGCGATGGAGATCATCGACGAGCTCGAGCCCGTCCGCCGCGGCTTCTACGCCGGGGCGGTAGGCTATTTCGGCGCCGACGGCAGCATGGACACCTGCATCGCGCTCAGGACCGGCCTGGTGAAGGACGGCGAGCTGCAGGTACAGGCGGGCGGCGGCATCGTCGCCGACAGCGAGCCGGCGCTGGAATACGAGGAGAGCTGCAACAAGGCCCGGGCGCTGATCCGCGCCGCCATCAACGCCGCCGGCTACGCCCGCGGCAGCTGAGCGCGCGGGGCGGTCCGCAAGGTGCGCTTGACGCTCGGCGGGCACGGGCGTTTGTTGCCCCATCGGTCGGCAACGGCGAAGACGATGCTGCTCCTCGACAACTACGACAGCTTCACCTGGAACCTCTTCCACTATCTCGGCGAGCTCGGGGCGCGCTGCGAGGTCCGCCGCAACGACGCCCTCGAGGTGGACGAGGCGCTCGCCCTGGGGCGCGACGGCATCGTCATCAGCCCCGGTCCGTGCGATCCCGACCGCGCCGGCATCAGCGTGGCGCTGGTGCGCGCCGCCGCCGCGGCCGGCGTGCCCGTGCTCGGGGTCTGCCTCGGCCATCAGAGCATCTTTCAGGCCTTCGGCGGGCGGATCGCCCGCGCGCCGACGCTGATGCACGGCAAGACCAGCGCCATCCACCACGACGGCAAGGGCCTGTTCGCGGGTCTGCCCAACCCCTTCACCGCGACGCGCTACCATTCGCTGCACGGGGTGAAGGAGACCCTGCCGGAGATGTTGGTCGCCACCGCCTGGAGCGACGACGGCGTGGTCATGGGCCTGGCGCACCTCCACCTGCCGATCGTGGGCGTGCAGTTCCATCCCGAGAGCATCGAGACCCGCGACGGTCACGCCCTGTTGCGCAACTTCCTCGAGCTCGCGCGCCGACCGGTGGCGGCATGAGCGGCGAGCTCGCCCGCTTCAAGACGATCCTCGCCGCCGCCGCCGACGGCCG
>CAZCVH010000036.1:0-12889 GCA_964502115.1 uncultured Geminicoccaceae bacterium | reverse complement strand
GCTCTTCCGCGGCGGCGAGCCGCTGTGGGTGAGCGAGGGCGTGGCGATCGCGGCCGGCGACGCGGCGGTCGATCTGGGCGCGATCCGGCTCAGCCGCTTCGAGCCGATGGGCTTCGCCAGCCGGATGACCTGCGGCGAGCGCGACGTCACGGTCGGCTTCGTGGACGAGCGCGCGATCCTCGAGGTCGGGGGCGAGCGCTTCGAGCTCGCCCAGGTCCGCGCCGCCTCGGGCGCCAAGTTCGCGGCCCCGGACGATGCGGGCACGTATTTCTGGAGCAAGGGCGCGACCGCGCTGGTGAGCCTCGCCGGCGAGCTTCTACCCGAGTGCACGCTCGCCGTGCCGCGGCCCGAGCAACCGTTCCGCGCCCGCGGCAACGAGCCGGGCTGGCACGTCGACATCGCCGAGGGCCGCCTCGTGCTGGTGACCGACTACGGCGCCGAGCGCCGCGAGGCGCCGCTGCCGCCGGGCGATTTCGAGCCCGGCGCGGTGGTCTACGCGGTCGCGGACTGGGACGCGGTGATCCGCATCGAGGACACGCTCTGCCGCGACACGATGACGGGGATGCCGTACCCCGCGACGGTGACGGTCGACCTTGCCGAGCGCACGCTGCGGGGCTGCGGCGGCGAGGCGCAAGACCTCTTGATCGGCCCGGTCTGGGTGGTCGAGGCCATCGGCGGGGCCAGCGTCGTCGACGCCTCGCGCGCCACCCTCGACTTCCGCCCCGACGGCCGCCTCGCCGGACGGGCGAGCTGCAACCGCTACACGGCGAGCTACCAGCTCACCGGCGAGGGCCTCACGCTCGCGCCGGGTGCGACCACCCGCATGGCCTGCGCGGCGGCGTTGATGGACCAGGAGCAGCGCTTTTTGGCGGCGCTGGACGAGGTCGCGCGCTTCGATGTCGACGCCACCGGCGCGCTCTTGCTGCTGGCCGCCGACGGCCGGGTGCTGGTCACCGCCCGGCCGGCGTGACCGTCGCTTGCGCGAGCCGGCGGGCGAGCTCGGCGATGTGCGCGGGACCGACCTCGCAGCAGCCGCCGACGATGGTCGCCCCGGCCTCGACCCAGCCCATGGCGTGATCGGCGTAAGGCCCGGGGCCGAGGTCGGTGCGGGCGGTGAGGTCGTCGACGGTGCCGCCGGGGCGGAGCCGGCCCTCGGGCTCGAAGCCGTTGGCGTAGGCGCCGAAGGGGGCGCCGAGGGTCGCGATCTCGGCGACGGCACGGCTCACCGCCTCGGGGATCGAGCAGTTGATCAGCACCGCGCTCGCGCCGGCGTCGAGAGCCGCCGCGGCGCCGGCGCGCACCGGCTCGCCCGAGCGCAGGCGGGTGCCGTCGTCGTCGCGCACGGTGAGCGAGGTCCAGACCTCGAGCCCCGTGGGCCGGGCGGCGGTGGTGGCGATCCGCGCCTCGCGCACGGTCGAGAGCGTCTCCGCGATGAACAGATCGACCCGCGCCGCCTGGGCGTCGACCAGCCGGCGGTAGCTCGCGGCACAGGTGTCGTCGTCGGGGACGAGATCGGGGCGGTAGCTCGCCACCAGCGGCGGCAGGCAGCCGGCGATGCGCACGGCCCGCTCGGTGGTGTCGCGGGCGGCGTCGGCGGCGTCGAGGGCGCGGCGGTGCAGCTCGCCGAGCCGCGCCGGGTCGCCGTCGCGGGCGAGGCGCTCGGGTGTCAGCGCGTAGGTGTTGGCGGTGATCACCTCCGCACCGGCCTCGATGAAGTCGCGATGGACGGCGGTCACCAGCTCGGGATCGTCCGCCATCACCTGCCCGGACCACAACGGCGTCGGCGCCGCCGCGCGCCGTTTGCGCAGCTCCTGGCCCATGCCGCCGTCGAGCAGGACGACCACCCGCCCCGAAAGGTTCATCGCGTCGTCTCCGCTTGGCCGTGGTGAAAGGTCAACCGCCGCCCGCGCCGGGCGTTCCGGAGCGCGGTCGGGCGAGGGTGCCGCGCACCGCCTCGATCACGCGCGCCTGGTGCTCCGCGCCGAGATAGGGGTGCATCGGCAGGCTGACGACCCGGCGCGCCAGATCCTCGGCGACCGGACAGCCGCCTTCGGCGACGGGATAGCCGGCGTAGGCCGTCTGTCGGTGCAGCGCCCGGCCGTAATAGACCGCCGTCGGCACGCCCCGCGCCTTCAAAGCGGCCTGGAAGGCGTCGCGGTCGGCGCCCGAGGGCAGGGTCAAGGTGTACTGCGCCCAGACCGAGCGGCGGTCGGGGGCGACGCGCGGCACCGCCACGACGTCGCCGAGCCCGTCGGCGTAGGCCGCGGCGACGTGCTGGCGGCGCGCGATCTCGTCCGCGAAGATGGTGAGCTTCTGGCGGACGACGGCGCACTGAACGGCGTCCATGCGGCCGTTCATGCCGATGCGGACGTTGTCGTACTTGTCGTCGCCGCTCTGGCCGTGGACGCGCAGCGAGGTCAGCGGCTCGACCAGGTCGTCGTCGTCGAACAGGAGCGCGCCGCCGTCGCCGTAGCAGCCGAGCGGCTTGGCGGGAAAGAAGCTGGTGGCGGTCAGCCGCGCCCGGGTGCCGAGGCGGCGGCCCTGGTAGCTCGCGCCGAAGGCCTGCGCGGCGTCGTCCAGCACCCACAGGCCGTGGGCGTCGGCCAGGGCTCGGAGCTCGGCGTGATCCGCCGGCTGGCCGAAGAGGTCGACGGCGATGAGCGCGCGCGGGGTGAGGCCGCGAGCCTCCGCGGTGGCGACGGCGCGCCCGGCGCTCCGAGCGTCGAGGTTGAACGTCGCCGGGTCGACGTCGGCGAAGACCGGCGTGGCGCCGAGCCACGCCACCACCTCGGCGGTGGCGGCGAAGGTGAAGGCGGGGCAGACCACCGCGTCGCCCGGCTTCAGCCCCTCCACCATCAGCGCCAGCGCCAGGGCGTCGGTGCCGCTGGCGACGGTGAGGCAATGCTTGGCCCCGGCGAACGCGGCGAGCTCGCGCTCGCAGGCCTCCACCTCGGGGCCGAGGATCCAGCGCCCGCTGCGCACGACCTCGAGCACCGCCGCCTCCAGCGGCTCGGCGAGGCGCGCGCGCTGCGCCTGGAGGTCGATGAACGGGATCGGATCGGCCATGGTGCCACCGCCGGCGAAAGGAGCGTCGCGACGATCTACGCCGCCGGCGGCGGTGACGCCAGGGCGGGGCGGCGTCGGCACGGCTGCTCGTGTCCGTCGATCGAAAACTCGATTAAAATCGAGCGGAGAGCTGGGCGCCGGCTCCCCACCTTCGTGAGCCGAGCGCCGTCCGGCGGGCGCATGCTGCGCGCCGTCGGCGACAACGAGAATGATGCAGGAGAGGCCGGGTGGCCCGCACCCCCGTCTCTTCGAGAGCCGCTGCGAGGTTCGCATGCGTCGCTTCGAGAACATCCTCTGCGTCCTCGACGACGGCGTCGACGACGACGCGGCCCGGGCCCGGTCGGCCGATCTCGCCGAGCGCAACGGCGCCGCGCTCACCCTCGTCCACGCCCTCGACGTGACACCGGGCCACGTCACCATCGACCAAGGCTGGGCCGACCTGATCGGGGACTGGCGGCGCCGGCTCGAAGCGGTGGCGGCGCCGATCGCCGAGCGCGGCGTCGACGTCGCCACCGCCGTGCTGCCGGGTGTGCCCTTTCGCGAGATCATCACCTTCGTGCAGAGGCGCGGCGTCGACCTCGTCGTCAAGGCCGCCGACGACCCCGGCGGTCGGCCCGGCCTGCTGTTCGGCGGCCTCGATCGGCACCTGATGCGTCGATGCCCCGCCCCGCTGTGGCTGCAACGGGCGCACCGCGAGGGTGAGGGCTACGGGCGCATCATGGCGGCCATCGACGTCGCCGACAGCTCGCCGCTCGGCCGTTCGACGACCCGTTTCATCCTCGATCTCGCCACCCGTCTCGCCCGCCTCGGCGACGGCGACGTCCACGTCGTCCACGCCTGGACGACCACCGGCGGGCGCATGGCGCGCGCCGCGCGCCGCGGCCTGCTGCCGGCCGACGAGATCCGGCGCCGTGCCGAGGCCGAGGCGGCCGAGCGCCGCACGCTCTTGCGCGACGCCGTCGCCCATCTGGCGCCGCCGGTGCGGCTCCATCTGCATCTCCTGCACGGCGATCGGCGCCAGGCGCTGGCGCTGTTCGCGCGCGACCGCGACGTCGACGTGATCGTCATGGGCGGCTTCGGGCGCACCGGCGTGCCCGGCTTGGTCATGGGCAACAGCTGCGAGGGCGTGCTGCGCCGGGTCGACGCCTCGGTCCTCGTCCTCAAGCCCGAAGGCTTCGTCCCGCCGGCGTCGGCCTCGCCCTGAGCGGCGCCGGGGCGAGGCCGCTCGGGGCGAGGCGCCCTCGCTCCGCAAACCGACCCGCCCTCCACACGGAGGGCGGTGACCGAGGCTCGCCGGCGCGCGCGTCTCAGGCGGATTCGACGGCGCGGACGATCTCTTCGGTCATCTTCTTGGCGTCGCCGAAGAGCATCATCGTGTTGTCCTGGAAAAAGAGCGTGTTCTCGATGCCGGCGTAGCCCGCGGCCATCGAGCGTTTGACGAAGAACACCGCCTTGGCCTCGTTCACGTCCAGGACCGGCATGCCGTAGATCGGGCTCTGCGGGTCGGTCTTGGCCGAGGGGTTGGTGATGTCGTTGGCGCCGATGACGTAGGCGACGTCGGCCTGCTGGAACTCGCTGTTGATCTCTTCCATCTCGTAGACGATGTCGTAAGGGATCTGCGCCTCGGCCAGGAGCACGTTCATGTGGCCGGGCATGCGTCCCGCGACCGGGTGGATCGCGAAGCGGACGTTGACGCCCTTGTGGACCAGGTAATCGTAGAGCTCGCGGACGGCGTGCTGGGCCTGCGCCACCGCCATGCCGTAGCCCGGCACGATGATGACGTTTTGGGCGTTGGCCATGATGAAGGCGGCGTCGTCGGCCGAGCCCGGCTTCACGGTGCGATCCCGGTCGTCCTCGACCGCCGCCGCGGCGCTCTCGCCCCAGCCGCCGAGGATGACCGACACGAAGTGCCGGTTCATCGCCTTGCACATGATGTAGCTGAGGATCGCACCGGAGCTGCCGACCAGCGCACCGGTGATGATCAGCGCCTGGTTGTTGAGCGTGAAGCCGATGCCGGCGGCGGCCCAGCCCGAATAGGAGTTCAGCATCGAGACCACGACCGGCATGTCGGCGCCGCCGATCGGGATGATCAAGAGCACGCCGAGCACGAAGGCGAGCACGGTCATCACCCAGAACACGGTCGGGCTCGGGCTCGCCATGAAGACGATCAAGAGCACCACGATCGCGGCGGCGAGGGCCATGTTGATCTTGTGGCGCTGCGGCAGAAGGATCGGCTTGGAGCTCATCGCCGGGCGGATCACCGGCATCAGCGGGAACAGGATCTTCTCGGCCAACGACGGCAGCTTGGCCTGCAGCTTGCCGAACGCGATGATCGAGCCGGTGAAGGTGACCGCGCCGACGATCGTGCCGATGCCCATCTCGAACAGCGAGAGGACCTTGATCCGGCTGTCTTTGAGGAGGCCGAACTCGCTCGGGTTCTCGAGCGCGGCGAGGGCGACGAAGACCGCGGCGAGTCCCACCAGCGAGTGGAAGGCGGCCACCAGCTGCGGCATCGCGGTCATCTGGATGCGCTGGGCGATGGTGTAGCCGACCGCCCCGCCGGCGGCGATGCCGATCAGGACGAGGCCGTAGGCGCCCAGGCTGGCGTCGCGCAGCACCAAGAGCGTGATGACGATGGCGAGCGCCATGCCGGCCATGCCGTAGACGTTGCCGACGACCGCGGTCGAGGGGTGCGACAGCCCGCGCAGCGCCAGGATGAAGCAGACCGCGGCGGCCAGGTAACCGATGGCGGCGAGATTGACGACCACGGGCTCAGCTCCGCTTCTTGTACATGGCGAGCATGCGGCGGGTGACGGCGAAGCCGCCGAAGATGTTCACCGCGGCCAGCACCGTCGCCGCGAAGCCCCAGCCGCTGCCGGCGCCGACGGCGATCAACGCGCCGACGATGATGACGCTCGACACGGCGTTGGTGACGCTCATCAACGGCGTGTGCAGCGCCGGTGTGACCGACCACACCACGTAGTAGCCGACGAAGATCGCCAGCACGAAGATGATCAGGTTGAAGACGGCCGGATCGATCGTTTCCATGGTCCCGCCTCAGCTCTGGAAGTTGGCGTGGACGACGGCGCCGTCCTCGGTCAAGAGCGTGCCGACGACGAGGTCGTCCTCCTTATCGATCGCCAGCTGGCCCTCGCCGTCGACGATCAACTTGAGGAAGTTGAACAGGTTCTTGGCGTAGAGGACGCTGGTGGCCGGGGCGATGCGCGCCGGGATGTTCGGGGTGCCGATGATGCGCACGCCGTTGTCGGTCTCGACCTCCGCGCCGGCCTTGGAGCCCTCGACGTTGCCGCCGCTCTCCACCGCCATGTCGAAGACGACCGAGCCCGGCTTCATCGACGTCACCATCTCCATGGTGACGATGCGCGGCGCCGGCCGGCCCGGGATCTGCGCGGTGGTCACCACGATGTCCTGGGCCTTGAGGTGCTCGGCCACCATCTTGGCCTGCTCGGCCTGCTCCTCCGGCGTCAGCGCGCGGGCGTAGCCGCCCGAGGTGGCGGCGTCCTCCGGCACGAAGCCGACGAACTTGGCGCCGAGCGAGGCGACCTCCTCGCGCGCGGCGGGGCGCACGTCGGTCGCCGAGACCACCGCTCCCATGCGGCGCGCGGTGGCGATGGCCTGCAGGCCCGCGACGCCGGCGCCGACGATGAAGACCTTCGCCGGCGTCACCGTGCCCGCGGCGGTCATCATCATCGGCATAACGCGCGAATAGGTCGCCATCGCCTCGATGACGGCGCGGTAGCCGGCGAGGTTGGCCTGGCTGGAGAGCACGTCCTTGTCCTGCGCCCGGGTCGTGCGCGGCAACAGCTCGAGGGCGAAGGTGGTGACCTTCTTCTCGGCGAGCTTCTGGACGAGCTCCTTGTTCTGATAGGGGTTCAGCATGCCGATCAGGACCGCGCCCTCCTTGAAGAGGCCGACCTCGTCGTCGGTGGGCGGCGCCACCTTGAGCACGAGATCGGCGCCGAAGGCGGCGTTCTTGTCGCCGATCGCAGCGCCGGCGTCCTTGAAGGCGTCGTCGGTGACGGCGGCATCCCAGCCGGCGCCGGCTTCCACGACCACCTCGTGACCTTGCCCCGTGAGGCGCTTCACCGTGTCCGGCGTCGCGGCCACACGCCGTTCATGCTCCCGAATCTCCTTCGGGATGCCCACGTGCATGTCGTCCTCCACAAAGCGCTCGAGGGGGACCCGAGCCAGGTGCGCCTGGCGAGGGGCGGGCGGCTCCGCCGCACGCGGTCTTACCAAAGGTGACCGAGCGAGCAAGCGTCGATCCTGCCGAAACCGCAATCCCGCCCCGATGCGACGGCGCGCGCGAGCCGCGCCGTCGCTCAGCGGGTGATTCAGCGGGTGATGACGCCGCAGGCGATGCGGGGCCCGGCGGCGCCGGCGGGGTTGGTGACGTAGTCGTCGGGACCTTCGTGGATGACGATGGCGGCGCCGTCGTCGTCGAACAGCGCGTCGTCGAGGGCGAGCGCGGTGTTGAGCACCTCCTGTTGGAGCGCGCCGGCGGCCGGCACGTGCAGGTTGGGCATGTCGCCGACGTGCATGCCGTCGTCGTCCATCAGGCCGTGGCCGGTGTCGGTCGGGTCGAAATGCCCGCCGGCGGAGGTGAAGGGCGGGATGCAGCGGCCGACGGCGTGGACGTGGAAGGCGTGCGCGCCCGGCGGCATGTCGCGCAGATGCAGGTGCAACAGCACGCCGTGCGGCGTCTCGGTCAACGCCACCTGGCCGACATTGCGGCCCTCGGGGTCGTGCAACCGCGCCACCGCGTCCGCGGCGGCGGCGGGCGCGGCACCGAGCGCGAGCCCGGCGAGCCCGGCGAGCGTGGCCGGAAGGAGAGATCGTGACGACATCGTGACGTTCCTGCTCGGTTCCGCCGCGGCAGGGTCCGCGGCGCTCGATCCGCGAACAACGTCGCGGGCGCGCCGAATTTCCCGCGGCAGCGACCTTTCGCCGATGGCGTCGAAGGTGGCGGACCACGGCCCCTTCGGCGCCGTTTTTCGAGCTGGAACAAGCCCTTGGAGCGGCGGTGCGGGGGCGGGGGCGCCTACCGCGCCGTTGATCGTGATCAACGCCACCGGCGCACGGCCGTCGCCTCGTCGCGGCGGCTCGATCTTTAGCGGAGCCCGCTCACGACCAGCGCCCGCCTCGCCCTCCTCGTCGGCGGCGAGCTCGTGCTGCTCGGTCTCACCCTGCTCGCGGTGCAGAGCTTCCTGCCGCCCGGCTGAACGCCGCTCAACCGCTCAGCCAGGTCGCCGGCGCCGGCCCCACCGGGACGATGCCGGTCGGGTTGATGCTGGTGTGGCTGACGTAATAATGCCGCTTGATGTGGCCGAAGTCCGTCGTCGCCTTGAAGGCGTCGAGCGCCCACAGCCGCTTCAGATAGGCGAACAGGTGCGGGTAGTCCGCGATCCGCCGCCAGTTGCACTTGAAGTGGCCGACATAGACCGGATCGAAGCGCACCAGCGTGGTGAAGAGGCGGATGTCGGCCTCCGTCAGGCGCTCGCCGACCAGAAAGTTCCGCCCCGCCAGGTGAACCTCGAGCGCGTCGAGCGTCGCGAACAGCGCCGTCACCGCCTCCTCGTAGGCCTCTTGCGAGGTGGCGAAGCCGGATTTGTAGACGCCGTTGTTGACGGTGTCGTAGATCCGCGCGTTCCAGCCGTCGATGTCGTCGCGCAGCTCGGCCGGATAGTAGTCGCCGGCGGCGGCGCCCAGGTGATCGAAGGCGCCGTCGAGCATGCGGATGATCTCCGCGCTCTCGTTGGAGACGATCGTCGACCGCTCCTTGTCGAACAGCGTCGGCACCGTCACCCGCCCGGTGTAGTGCGGATCGGCGCGGGTGTAGATCTGGTGGAGGTGGTCGGCGCCGAAGAGCGGATCGGCGTCGGCGCCGTCCTCGGCACGGAAGGGCCAGCCCTGCTCGGCCATGTGCCAGTGCACCACCGAGACGTCGATCATGGCCTCGAGGCCCTTGAGCCGGCGCATGATCAACGTGCGGTGCGCCCACGGGCAGGCGAGCGAGACGTAGAGGTGGTAGCGCCCGCGGGCGGCCGCGAAGCCGCCCTCGCCGCTCGGTCCGGGGGCCCCGTCCGCGGTGATCCAGTGGCGAAAGGCGCTCTCCCGGCGCTGGAAGCGGCCGCCGGTGCTCGCGGTGTCGTACCAGCGGTCGTGCCAGACGCCGTCGATCAACAGACCCATGATGGTCACTCCGCGGGCTGGTCGGTGAGGCGAGGGGGTGGGCACCCGGCGACCGGGCCGTCGCTTCGACGCGGCCGCGGCGCCCGGGCTGGAGGCGAACGCTGCCGGCCGGCGCCAACCTCGATGAGCGCCGTGCCGGCGCTCAACCGGGTTTGACGACGTCGAGCTTCACGCTGTTGCCGTCGAGGACGACCTTGCCCTGGTCCTCGAAATTGACGGTGATCTTGTTGTTGATCGCGGTCTGTACCATGCCGACGCCCCATTCCGGGTGGTCGGGATGGCGGACCAGCGTGCCGGGAACGTAGACGCTTTCGAGCACGGAGCCTCCGCGGATGGTGTGGGGGCGTCAGGTGCGAGCCTCGCAGAAGGCGACGACCGAGAGCCAGTCCGCGCGCCAGCTCCGGGCCTTGGCGCCGTCGAGATCGAACACCCCGAGGCCGTCGAGGGCGAGATCGGCGTAGGCGGCGCGGTCGGCGACGCGACCGGCGAGCGGGTGGTCGAGCTCGGCGCAGAAGGCGTCGAGCCGCTGCGCCGCGCGGGAGCGCGGCTTGAGGCGGTTGGCGAGCAGCCCGACCGACTTGCGTCCTTTACGCACCGGTTTGAGCGCGGCGAGCTTGGCGACCAGCGCGGCGGTGGCGGCCTCGTCGAACGCCGACGGCAACAGCGGCACCACCACCACGTCGGCGGCCTCGGCGAGCTCCTCGATGCCGCCGCGCTTGAGCGCCGCCGGGGCGTCGACGACGAGGCGCTCCACCGCCCGCACCTTGCCCGAGCCCTTGCTCCAATCGAGCGCCCGGATCGGCGTCGCCGTCGGCGGGCGCCGCGCCAGCCAGCCCAGGCTCGAGCGCTGGCGGTCGGCGTCGGCGAGCGCGGTGGCGAGCCCGGCGCGGGCGAAGGCGGAGGCCAGTTGGGTGGCCGTCGTGGTCTTGCCACAGCCGCCCTTGGTGTTGGCGACGACGACCGTCAGCACTTGGCGTGACCGCGCCAGAACGGCTCGGCCGCGACGAACTCCTCCCAGTCGGCGACCAGGTCGGCGTCGCCCCGCGCCGCGGCGTGGCCGTACCAGCCGAGCACCAGCCCGCGGGCCTCGGCCAGGCGCGGCTCGTCGGCCTCGATCAGCTCGGCCAACAGCGTCTCCGCGGTCGCCGCGTCGTTCATGTGGCCGAAGGCGTCCTGCAGCGTCGACAGCCGTTTGAGGTAGCGCTTGGTCGCCTTGTCCGGGTAGAGCTCGCGCAGGAACTCGGCGGCGTAGCGCAGCTTCTTCAGGCTCTTGCGGACCTCGTGGCGGTGCTCGGCGTCGAGCTCGGCGAAATTGCGGCCGCGCTTCTTCACCGCCTTGGCGCGCTTGTCCAACAGCCGCTCGGCGAACCGGCCGAGCGGCTCGGCGAGCGCCAGCTGCGTGGCGGTGTCGGCGTCGTCGTACCAGCCGCGGGCCTGGATCCAGCGCGCCAGCCCCAGCACGAAGCGGGTCCAGCGCGCGCTCGCCATGGCGCGGCGCAGCCCGACATAGGACCGTTCGCGGGCGTCCTCGGCGGTGGCGCGCAAGGCCGCGAGCGCGGCGTCGTTGGGCCGCGCCGCCGCCACCGGCGGCAGGGTCTCGGTGACGAAGACGTCACGGTCGCGCACCGGGCCGAGCTCGGCCATGGCCCAGCGCGCCTCGCCGGTGAGGGCGGCGACGCGGTCGGCGGCGAGCACCGGCTCGAACAGGGTCAGCGCCGAGCGCAGCCGGCGCACGGCGACGCGCAGCTGGTGCACGCCTTCGGGGTCGCGGCCGTCGAAGGCGGCGTCGAGATTGGCCCAGAGCTGGCGCAAGACGCCGTCCAGGATGTGGCCGAGCGCGTCGCCCACGGCCTCGTCGCGGTCGAGGCGGGTCTTGTCCGCCTTGGCCCAGGCGGGCGCGGCACCCGCCGCGAGCTCGTAGCCGCGGGCCGCCTTAGAGCGCGCGAGCAGGCGGGTGGCACCACCGGCGACCAGGGCCTCGGCGACCTCGAACAGCGCCGCCGGCGGGCCGTCCTCGAGCTCGACCTCGATCTCCGCCACCGGCTCGGTGCGGTCGCCGGCGCGGATCTCGCCCTCGTCGAGCGCCAGCTCGACCCGGCCGGCGGCGCCGTCGGCGAGCTCGACCCGGCGCGTGCGGCGTTCGACGTCGGTGACGAAGACCGGTGCGAGCTCGTCGGCGAGCAGGGCGCCGACGCGCTGCGCCAGTGCCTCGCGCGGCAGGCGGTCGAGGTCGGGGGCGAGGCCGGGGACCTCGGCCTCGTGCTCCAACCGTTCGAGCGGCCCGGCGGCGACCTTCAACGTCTGCATGAAACCACCGGCCTCCCGCCGCACGCGCAGCGCGGCGTCGCGGCGGGCCAGACGTCGATCTTCCGTATCGTAATAGACCGCCGTGAGACGATCGGTCGCGCCTTCGCCGGCGCCGTCGGTGCGGGTGAAAGCGTCGCGGAGGGCGGTGGGTGCGGCGGTGAGCTTGAGCTCGAATTCGAGATGGGGTTCGCCGTGCGGCATCGGATCTTGCGACTCGTCCGTTTCGGTTGACGCGTCACTTGTGGGTGTGACGTCGGTCGTCGAAACTGAACAACTCAGCCGATCGCGGCAAGCGCGCCGCCGTCGAGGTCGAGGGCGGCGCGGGCGCGCTCGACGAGCCGTTGCGGCGTGACCGCGGCATCGAGGCGGCGCCAACCGATCGAGCCGGTAGCGCGCGTCAGTTGGTCACGCACCACCCGCTCGTCGGCGTCGGAGGCGTCGCCGTCGCGCCCGCGCACGCGCTCCACCAGCCGTTCGACCGGCGCCTCCAGCCACAACCCGTCGAAACGCACCCCGTACTCGCCGGCCACGGCTTCCAGCGCCGCACGCTCCTCGCCGCGGCCGTGGACGGCGTCGACGACGACGCTGGTGCCGCCGGCGAGCAACCGCCGCGCCCGCTCCCTGAGCTCGGCGAACACCCGGGTCGAGACCGCGGGCGCGTAGGCCGCCTCCGGCAACGGGGTGGCGGGCGACACCCCCCACAGCCGCTTGCGGGTGACGTCGCTTCTCAGCAGCACCGCGCCCGGCGCGGGGTCGAGCGCCGGCGCCAGCGCGCGGGCGAGCGTCGTCTTGCCGGTGCCGGAAAAGCCGCCGACCGCCACCAGCCGCGGGGCCGGCGCCGGCTCGAGCGCGCGGGCGCAGGCGAGATAGCGTTGCGCCGTCGCCACCTTGGCGGCGTCGGCGTCGACGTCCTCGATGCCGAGGCCGACGACCTTGGCGCGGATGGTGGCGCGCACCGCCATGAAGAAGGGCACGGCTGCGAGGCCGTCGAGATCGTCGACGGCGTCGAGATAGGCGTCGAGCACGCTCCAGGCGGCCGGGCGCTGGTCGCGTTCGACCAGGTCCATCAACAGGAACGCCAGGTCGTACATCGTGTCGGTGCAGGCGATGTCCTCGCTGAACTCGATGCAGTCGAAGGGGACGACGCCGCTCTCCAGCCGCACGATGTTGCCGAGATGGAGATCGCCGTGACAGTGGCGGACCCGGCCGTCGGCGCGGCGCGCGTCGAGCAGGGCGGCGTGGCGCTCGAGCGCGCGCCGCGCCGCGCGGTCCACCGCCTCGATGTCGGCGGCCGCGAAGACAC
>CAZCVH010000035.1:0-12999 GCA_964502115.1 uncultured Geminicoccaceae bacterium | reverse complement strand
TCCTACGTCGTCACCGGCCGGGCGCGGGCGCGCATCCGCCGCTATCTCAGGACGCTCAAGCGCGCCGAATACATCCAGCAGGGCCGCGAGAGCCTGCAGCGGGCCGCCGCCGCCCGCAAGGTGACGGTCACCGACAAGCAGCTCGAGAAGATCGCCTCGCAGTTCCAGCAGGGCGGCGTCGACGACCTTCTGGTGAGCGTCGCCGACGGCTCCACCGCCGCCCGCCACGTCGTCGAGGCGGTGCACCCCAAGCTCAAGGAGACCGCCGGCCCGCCGCCGTTGAGCCAGGAGAAGCTCAAGATCCCGGCGCTCACCGACGGTGAGCGGAGCGGGCCCCTCCGCGGTCTGCCGGCGGGCCTCGCGTTCAACTTCGCCGGCTGCTGCCGGCCGATCCCGGGCGACGACGTCGTCGGCGTCGTGCGCACCGGTCGCGGCATCGTCGTCCACCGCTCCGACTGCCACGTCGTCAGCCGCCTCGAGGACCAGCCCGAGCGGCTCGTCGACGTCGCGTGGGTCGACAACGGCGCCCGCGCGCCGGCGCGCTTCGTTCTCCACGTCCTCGACGAGCCGGGCGTGCTCGGCACGCTGAGTACCACGATCGGCAATCACGGCGGCAACATCGTCAACCTCAGGCTCAAGCCCTTCCGCCACGAGGAGGTCGAGATGATCATCGACGTCGAGGTCGAGGGTCACGACCAACTCCAGGCCATGGGCCAGGCGCTGTTGGCCAACAACGCGGTGCGCTCGCTCAGCCAGCAGGGTTGACGCCGCTGCGGCCGCCTTGGCCCGCGGCGAGCGCGGGTCTATAACCGCGCGATCTCGCGACCTCTTCGGAACGATCCCCGCGCATGCACCGCCTCCGCCTCGGCGTGAACATCGACCACGTGGCCACCCTCAGAAACGCCCGCGGCGGCGATCACCCGGATCCGATGCGGGCCGCCCGACTGGTGGCCGACGCCGGCGGCGACGGCATCACGCTGCATCTGCGCGAGGACCGCCGCCACGTCACCGACGCCGACCTCGAGGCCGCCTGCGCCGAAGCCCCGTTGCCGATCAATCTCGAGATGTCGGCGACGCCGGAGATGATCGCGCTCGCGCTGCAGAACCGCCCGACGTCGTGCTGTATCGTGCCCGAGCGCCGGGCCGAACGGACCACCGAGAACGGCCTCGACGCCATCGCCCTCGGTGCCCGCCTCGTCGACATGGTCCATGCGCTCCGCCACGCCGGGATCAAGGTCGCGCTCTTCCTCGATCCCGCGTCCGAGCAGCTCGACGCCGCGGTGGCCGCCGCCGCGGACGCCGTCGAGCTCCACACCGGCGCCTACGCCGAGGCCGGCGGTGCCGAGCGCGCGCTGGAGCTCGAGCGCCTCGAGGCCGCGGCCGCCAGTCTCGCGGCGCGCGGTGTCGCCTGCCACGCCGGCCACGGCCTGACGTACGACAACGCCGCCGCCGTCGCCGCCATCGCCGCGGTGGAGGAGGTCAACATCGGCCATTTCCTCATCGGCGAGGCGCTCTTCAGCGGCTTCGTGCCGGCGGTCCGGCGCATGCGCGAGGTGCTCGATCGGGCGCGGGCGGGTGCATGATACTCGGTGTCGGGGTCGATCTCGTCGACATCCGCCGGATCGAGCGCACGCTGGCGCGCTTCGGTGATCGGTTCACGCGGCGCTGCTTCACCGAACTCGAACGTGCCAAGGCCGACCGGCGGGCGACGCGCGCCGCGACCTACGCCAAGCGCTTCGCCGCCAAGGAGGCGTGTTCCAAGGCCCTCGGCACCGGCTTCAACCAAGGTGTGTTCATGCGCGACATCGGCGTCGTCAATCTCGCCAGCGGCCAGCCGACGCTTCGACTCGCCGGCGGCGGCGCGCGGCGGCTCGACGCCATGACGCCCTCCGGCCACGTCGCCGAGCTCCACCTCACCCTCACCGACGAGCCGCCGCTCGCCCAGGCCCTCGTCTTCATCACCGCCCGGCCGGCCGCATGATCCGCAACATCTTCGAAACGCTGCGCACGCTCTTCTACGCCGTCCTGATCGCGCTGGTCGTCCGCACCCTCTTCTTCGAACCGTTCAACATTCCGTCCGGCTCGATGAAGCCGACGCTCTTGGTCGGCGACTATCTCTTCACCTCCAAATACGCCTACGGCTACAGCAAGCACTCGCTGCCGTTCAGTCCGCCGATCTTCGGCGGGCGGGTGTTGGAGGATCTGCCGGAGCGCGGCGACGTCGTCGTCTTCAAGCTGCCGTCGGACGGCCGCACCGACTACATCAAGCGCGTCATCGGTCTGCCGGGCGACCGCATCCAGATGCGGGACGGGGTGCTGCACCTCAACGGCGAGGCGGTGGAGAAGGAACGCCTCGCCAGCTTCGTCGACGACGGCGAGGGCGGCCGCGAGCTCGCCCGTTTCGTCGAGACGCTGCCCAACGGCCGCCGCTACGAAGTGCTCGACGCCACCGCGAGCGGGCCCTACGACACCACCCGGGTGTTCGAGGTGCCCGAGGACCACCTCTTCGTCATGGGCGACAACCGTGACAACTCGATGGACTCGCGCACCCGCCTCGTCGGCTTCGTGCCGATCGAGAACCTGGTGGGGCGCGCCGAGGTCATCTTCTTCTCGACCGACGGCACGGCGGCGCTGTGGGAGCTCTGGAGATGGCCGTTCGCGGTCCGCTACGGTCGGCTCCTGGACACCATCGGCTGAGACCGTGAGCCAACGGAGCACGGCGCTGAGCGACGGCCTTCGAACCCTCGAGGAGCGCATCGGATATGGCTTCGCGCGCCGCGCGCGCCTCGCCACCGCGCTCGTCCACCGCAGCGCCGGCGGCAAGCGCCGCGCCGACAACGAGCGGCTGGAATTTTTGGGCGACCGCGTCCTCGGCCTCGCCGTCGCCGATCTGCTCTACCATCGCTTCGCCGCCGAGCCCGAGGGCGGCTTGAGCAAGCGCCACGCCGCGCTGGTACGCCGCGAGACGCTGGCCGAGGTCGCCGCCGACTGGCAGCTCGGCCCGCTGTTGGAGATGGCGCCGGGCGAGCGCGCCGCCGGCGGGGCGGCCAACCCGGCCACGCTCGCCGATGCGGTCGAGGCGATCATCGGTGCGGTCTACGAGGACGGCGGGTTCGAGCACGCGCGCGCGTTGGTTGAGCGCTTCTGGGCGCCGCGGCTCGCCGGCCTCGCCGACGCCCCGCGCGACGCCAAGACCACGCTGCAGGAATGGAGCCAGGCTCGAGGGCTGGGGCTGCCGTCCTACCGCGAGGTCGCGCGCGAGGGGCCGTCGCACGACCCCCGGTTCGTGGTCGAGGTCACGCTGACGCCGCACGCGCCGGTAAGCGCCGCGGGCCGCTCGAAGCGCGCCGCCGAGCAGGAGGCCGCCGCTTTAATGTTGGCCCGCGTGGCGGAGGGGGTATCGTGAGCGAGGCGACCGCTACGACCCGCTGCGGCTTCGTCGCCATTCTCGGCGCGCCCAACGTCGGCAAGTCGACGCTGTTGAACCGCCTCGTCGGCACCAAGGTCTCGATCGTCTCGCCGAAGGTGCAGACGACGCGGCGGCGTGTGCTCGGCATCACCATTCGCGACGGTGCCCAGCTCGTCTTCGTCGACACCCCGGGCATCTTCGACCCCAAAAAGCGGCTCGACCGGGCGATGGTGGACGCCGCCCTCGCCGGCGGCAGCGACAGCGACGTCGTCATCGCCGTGCTCGACGCCAAGCGTGGCTTCGACGGTCGCTCCAAGCTCGTCTTCGAACGCCTCGCCGAGGTGAAGCGGCATCGCCTGTTGGTCGTGAACAAGATCGATCTGGTGAAGCCGCAACAGCTCCTGCCGATCATCCAAGAGGCCAACGACACGCTCGCGTTCGAGGCGACCTTTCTCGTCTCCGCCGAGACCGGCGACGGTTGCGACGACGTGCTCGCCGCCCTGCCGGCGAAGGTGCCCGAGGGGCCGTGGCTCTTTCCCGAGGACCAGCTCTCCGACCTTTCGGACCGGGCGCTCGCCGCCGAGATCACCCGCGAGCATCTGTTCCGCCAGCTCGAGCAGGAGCTGCCCTACAACCTCACCGTCGAGACCGAGGCCTGGGCCACCGCCCCCGACGGCGCGGAGGTCCGCATCGACCAGACGATCTACGTCCGCCGCGGCAGCCAGAAGGCGATCGTCCTGGGCGAGGCCGGCCGCATGATCAAGCAGGTGGGTGAGGCGGCGCGCCACGAGCTCGAGGAGCTCTTGGGCGTGAAGGTGCACCTCTTTCTGTTCGTGAAGGTGCGCGAGGCCTGGCTGGACGACCCCGAGCGCTACCGCGAGATGGGGCTCGACTTCCCCGAAGAGCCGTGACCGTCACCTGGGAGGACGAGGGCATCGTCCTCGCGCGGCGGCGTTATCAGGAAACGGCGCTGTGGATCTCCTGCTTCACCTTCGAGCACGGCCGCCATCCGGGCTGGGTGCCGGGCGGGGCGAGCGCCAAGCAGCGCGCCACCTTCGAGCCCGGCAACCGGGTCGAGCTGCGCTGGCAGGCGCGGCTCGCCGAGCATCTCGGCCGCTTCACCGCCGAGCCGGCGGAGATGTTCCCCGCCAAGCTCATGGACGACAACGCCCGGCTCGCCGCGATGCAGTCGGCGCTGGCGCTGGTCGAGAGCGGCCTCGCCGAGCGCGAGGCGCACCCGACGCTCTACGCCGCGCTGGTCACGCTGATGCGCACGCTCGCCGGCGGCGGACCCTGGCGCGGCACCTATCTGCGCTTCGAGCTGGTCTTCCTCGCGGAGACCGGTTTCGCCTTGGCACTCGATCGCTGCGCGGTCACCGGGGCGGTGGCGGGCCTCGCCTTCGTCTCGCCGCGCACCGGGCGGGCGGTGGCCAAAGGCGCCGCCCCGGATTACGAGGACCGGCTGTTGCCCATGCCGACCGCGCTGATGACGGGCGCGGAGCCGGACGCGGAAGCCTTCGCGCAAGGGTTGCGCTTGACGGGCCGTTTCATCGAGCGGCAACTCTACCACATGATCGACCGGCCGGCCCCGGCGGCGCGCGAGCGGCTCGCGCGGCAGGCTATGGAAGCGGCCGATCCGCAGCGGGAGGACGAGCGACGTGACGTCGACGGCTGAGCCGACCGAGGAGGGCGAGGTCCGCCCGATCGACCTGCGCGAGGCGCTGAGCAAGCGCTACGTCGCCTATGCGCTCTCCACCATCACCTCGCGCTCGCTTCCCGACGTCCGCGACGGCTTGAAGCCCGTTCAGCGCCGGCTCCTGTTCGCCATGCGCGAGCTCCGCCTCGACCCCGAGGGCGCCTACAAGAAATGCGCGCGCATCGTCGGCGACGTCATCGGTAAGTTCCACCCGCACGGCGACGCCGCCGTCTACGAGGCGTTGGTGCGCCTCGCCCAGGATTTCACCCAGCGCTACCCGCTGGTCGACGGCCAGGGCAACTTCGGCAATGTCGACGGCGACAACGCCGCCGCGATGCGGTACACGGAGAGCCGGCTGACCGACGCCGCCATGGCGCTGATGGACGGGCTCGATCACGACACCGTCGACTTCCGCCCCAACTACGACGGCAGCGACGACGAACCGGCGGTGCTGCCGGCGGCCTTTCCGAACCTCCTCGCCAACGGCTCCGCCGGCATCGCCGTCGGCATGGCGACCAGCATCCCGCCGCACCACCTGGGCGAGCTCGCCGACGCGCTTTTGGTGCTCCTCGACGACCCCGCGGCCACCGAGGACGCCGTCCTCGCGTCGATCCAGGGCCCGGACTTTCCCACCGGCGGGCGGCTGGTCGAGGACCGCGACACCATCCTCGCCGCCTACCGCACCGGCCGCGGCGGCTTTCGGGTGCGCGCGCGCTGGGCCAAGGAGGACCTCGGCTACGGCCAGTACCAGCTCGTCGTCGACCAGATCCCCCACAACGTGCCCAAGGCGCGGCTGATCGAGCGCATCGCCGATCTCCTGACGCAGAAGAAGGCGACGTTGTTGGGCGACGTCCGCGACGAGAGCACCGACGAAGTCCGCCTGGTGCTGGTGCCGCGGGCGCGGACGGTGCCGGCGGAGCTGTTGATGGAGCAGCTCTTCCGGATGACCGAGCTGGAGGTCCGCGTCCCGCTCAACCTCAACGTGCTGGACGCCCACGGCGTGCCGCGGGTGATGAGCCTGAAGGAGGCCCTCGAGGCCTTCCTCGCGCACCGCATGGAGGTGCTGGAGCGGCGCTCGCGCCATCGCCTCGCCAAGATCGCCGATCGGCTCGAGGTCGTCGACGGCTATCTCAAGGCGTTTCTCGACATCGACCGGGTCATCCGGATCATCCGCGACCACGACCAGCCGAAGCCGGTGCTGATCGAGGCCTTCGACCTCACCGACCGCCAGGCCGAGGCCATCCTCAACCTGCGCCTGCGCCAGTTGCGCAAGCTCGAGGAGATGGAGCTCGAGGCCGAGCGTGATCGTCTCTTGCAGGAGCGCGGTGACCTCGAGGCGTTGCTGGCGGACGAGGGATGCCGGCGCGCCCGCCTCGCGGACGAGGTTGGCGAGATGCGCGCGCGCTTCGGTACCGAGCCGCGGCGCACCACCATCGGCGAGCCGCCCGCGCCCGTCGACCTCGAGGCCGAGGTGCCGGTGGAGCGCCAGTCCGTCACCGTCGTCTGCTCCGAGCAGGGCTGGCTGCGCGTCCTCAAGGGCACGGTTCCGGACGCCGGCGAGCTCAAGTTCAAGGAGGGCGACGGCCCGCGCTTTCTCATCCCGGCGCAGTCGACCGACAAGCTTTTGGTCTTGCGCGACGACGGCCGCGCCCACGTGCTGCCGGTCGACAAGCTGCCGGGTGGCCGGGGCCTGGGCGAGCCGATGAACCTCTTCATCGACCTCGACGCGCAGACGCGGATCGTGGACGTGCGCGTCTTCGATCCCGAAGCCAAGCTGATCCTCGCCACCACGGCGGGCCGCGGCTTCGCGGTGCAGGCCGGCCAGATCGCGGCGCAGACCCGCGCCGGCAAGCAGGTGGTGAACGTCGCGGGTAGCGACAAGCTGCGCGCGGTGGCCCCGCTCACCGGCGACAGCGTCGCGGTGCTGGGCACCAACCGCAAGCTGTTGGTCTTCGCGCGCGACGAGCTGCCGGAGATGGCCCGCGGCAAGGGCGTGATCCTGCAGCGCTACCGCGACGGCACGCTCGACGACGTCTCGAGCCTGGACGCCGAGGCCGGGCTATCCTGGGCGAGCGGCAGCCGCCGGCGTCACGAGAAGGACCTCACGCCCTGGCGTGGCGCGCGCGCCAGCGTCGGTCGCAACGTCCCCCAGGGCTTCCCGCGCGACGGCGGCTTGCGCCACGTCCGCCCCGGTCCGCCGCCCGAGGCCGGCGAGCGCTGAGCCGCCGGCCCGCAGCACCGAGAGGATCCTCGCTCGCCCGCTCGGGCGGCGGTACGCGGGCGGCGTCGCGACCTCGCCGCCGTCAGCCCCCGAGGTGCATCGTCATGTCGAAGACGAAGCGGTCGGAGCGGTAGAGCCCGGTCATGAGGTCGAAGGGATTGCCCTCGGCGTCGCGAAAGACCCGCTCGAGCCCCAGCACCGGCGCGCTCGCCGTCACCTCCAGCAGCGACGCCACGGTGGTGCCGGCAGCGCGCGCGAAGCAACGCTGCCGAGCGGTGCGCGGTATCAGCTCCAGCTCCTCGTAGATCGGCACGAGCCCGCGCGCGGCGACGTCCTCGGCGTCGAGCCGACGGCCAACGTCCTGTCGCAGCCAGTTGACCTGGTGGCAGTAGGGGCCGCCGCCGAAGCGCCGCAGCCGGATCATGTGCAGCACGCGGGTCTCGGGCTCGAGCTCCAGGCTGCGCGCCACCCCCGCCGGCGCCGCCGCGAAGCCGAAATGCAGGATTTCGACCTCGGTCTGCGCCACCAGCGACTTGATGCTGGTGATGAAGCCCGAGACCTCGGCATGGACCGGCGGCGACGGCCAGCGGCTGCGGACGGTCGTGCCGTGGCCGCGGCGGCGCTCGATCAGCCCCTCGCGTTCGAGCTCGGCGAGGCTGCGCCGGATGGTCACCCGCGAGACCGAGAACTGCTGCGCGAGGGCGGGCTCGTTCGGCAGCATCGTGCCGGGCGGCCATTTCTCCGCCAGGATCTCCTCGTGCAGCGCGTGGTAGACGCGCCGGTACAGCGGCTCGGGCAGCGAAGCGGTGTCGGTCATCGGTGGTCAGGCGGGGAGTTGCAGGATGGAACGACAGGGCGCCCCCGTGCGCTCGGCGCCGCCGAGGCCGATCAGCTCCATCAAGAAGACGCAGCCGAGGGTCTCGACGCCGACCTGCTCCAACAGGTCGACCGAGGCCTTGCAGGTGCCGCCGGTGGCCATGAGGTCGTCGACGATGACGACTTTCTGGCCGGGAACGATCAGGTCGGCCGAAACCTCGACGACGTCGTTGCCGTATTCGAGGTCGTAGGAGAAGCTGTGGACGTTGCCGGGAAGCTTGCCGCGCTTGCGGACCATCACCATGCCGAGACCCAGCTCGACCGCGATGGGGGCGGCGAAGATGAAGCCGCGGCTCTCGATCGCCACCAGCGTGTCGGGCACGAACGGCTCGACCTCGCGCGCCATCGCGCCGACGGCGGTGCGCCAGGCGCCGGCGTGCGCGAGCAGCGTCGAGATGTCGTAGAACTGGATGCCGGGCTTGGGGAAGTCCGGCACAACCCGGATGTGACGACGGAGATCGGGAACGTGATGATCGGTCATCGAAGCGGGGTCCGGCAACGGCTCTGGTGCGGCGTCATCGTGCTCCTCCTGGCGCTGGCGGCGCCGGCTGCGCGCTCGGCGACGGTGCCGGTGGTCGTCACCACCGCCGACGGCGAGCACCTGTTCCGCGCCGAGCTCGCCGAGACCGCGGACGAGCGCGCCAGCGGGTTGATGTTTCGCGACGAGTTGGCACCGGACGCCGGCATGCTCTTCCTTTTCGATCCGCCACGGCGGGTGAGCTTTTGGATGAAGAACACCTTCATCTCGCTCGACATGCTGTTCATCGACGCCGGCGGCCGCATCGTCCACATCGCCGAACGTACCCAGCCCGAAACCCTTGCCCCCCACGGTCCCGACCAACCGGTGCGCGCGGTCCTCGAGATCAACGGCGGCCTCGTCGAGCGCCTCGGCATCCGTCCCGGCGACGTGGTGCGGGCGTCGCCGTTGGAGCGCTGAGATTCAGCTCAGGGCGGCGCAGGCCCGCTCGATGCGGGTGCAGGCCTCCTCCAGCAGCTCCGTCGCGGTGGCGTAGGAGATCCGAAAGCACGGATCGAGCCCGAAGGCGCTGCCGTGGACGACCGCCACCCCCTCGCTCTCCAAGAGATAGCGCGCGAAGTCCGCGCTGCTGGCGAGCCCCCGACCGTCGGCCGTGCGCTTGCCGATGACGCCGGCGCAGCTGGGATAGACGTAGAACGCGCCTTCGGGCCGGCGGCAGCGCAGGCCCGGGACCGCGTCGAGCCGATCGGCGACGAGGTCGCGGCGTTGCTTGAAGACGGCGTTGCGCTCGGCGATGAAGCCCTGCGGTCCGTCGAGGGCGGCCACCGCCGCCGCTTGGCTGATCGAGGACGGATTGGAGGTGCTCTGCGACTGCACCTTGGCCATCGCCTTGATCAGCTCGACCGGCCCGCCGGCGTAGCCGATCCGCCAGCCGGTCATGGCGTAGGCCTTGGAGACGCCGTTCATCGTCAGCGTCCGGTCGTAGAGGGCCGGTGCCACCTGCGCCGGCGTGGTGAAGGTGAAGTCGTCGTAGACGAGGTGCTCGTACATGTCGTCGGTGAGCACCGCGACGTGGTCGTGGCGCTCCAGCACCGCGCACAGCTCGGCGAGCTCGGCGCGGCTGTAGGCCGCTCCGGTCGGGTTGTTGGGCGAGTTGAGGACGACCCATTTGGTTCGCGGCGTGATCGCGGTTTCGAGATCGTCGGGGCGGAGCTTGAAGCCGGTCTGCTCCGGGCAGGTCACGAAGACGGGCTCGCCGCCGGCGAGCAGCACCATGTCGGGGTAGGACACCCAGTAGGGCGCCGGGATGACCACCTCGTCGCCGGGGTCGAGGGTCGCCGTGAAGGCGTTGTAGAGGACCTGCTTGCCGCCGCTGGCGACGGTGATCTGCTCGGGGGCGTAGGTGAGGCCGTTGTCGCGCTCGAACTTGCGCGCGATCGCCGCCTTCAAAGCCGGCGTGCCGTCGACCGCGGTGTACTTGGTGTCGCCGGCCCGGATCGCCGCGATCGCCGCCTCCTTGACGTGGTCGGGCGTGTCGAAGTCGGGTTCGCCGGCGCCGAGGCCGATGACGTCGCGACCCTGAGCCTTGAGTTCGCGGGCGAGGTTGGTGACGGCGATCGTGGGCGACGGCTTGATCCGGGCGAGCCGTTCCGCCGTGGCGATCATCGGTGCTCCTCCTTTTGACGCGGCGACGAGCGTAGAGCCGCGCCGGGATCGAGGCAATCACGCCCCGCCCGACCTTCGTGGAAGCCGGGCGACGGTGCGGTGCGCTCGCACACACGTGGCTGGCCATCGGCCGTCGCCGACATACCCTCGCGCCATGAGATCGGTCGCCGAGGAGGCTGGCATGAGTGACGTGGCGGTGGCGCGGAGCGAGGCGCGGTACGCCTTCGCGCAACGGGTGCTGCACTGGCTGATCGCGGTTCTGGTGCTCGGCGCGCTCGCGGGGGGCGCGACCATCTGGGCGTTCGGCTTCGAGGGGCTCAACCAGCGCCTCGGGCTCGACGCCACCAACGCCATCTACAAGTACCACAAGACGGCCGGCGTGCTGGTGCTCGGCGCTATGGTGCTGCGCCTGACGCTGCGGCTCGCCTTCGGCGCGCCGGCACCGGCGCCCTCGCTCTCGCCCGCGGTCTGGGGCATCGCCCGCGCTACCCACTTGGCCTTCTACGCCCTGTTGATCGTCATGCCGGTTCTGGGGTGGTCCGCGACCGCCGCTGGTGGCTTTCCCGTGCAGTTCTTCGACGCCAACCTGCCGCCGCTGATCGGCGAGAACGAGGCGCTGTCGGAGACGCTCTTCTACCTTCACGGCGTCGTGGGGGTGGCGATCGCCGTGCTGGCGCTCGCCCACATCGCCGGGGCGCTGCGGCACTGGCTGGTGTTGAAGGACGGGGTCATGAAGCGCATCGCGCTGCCGTGAACTCACGCCGGGCCGGCACCGCCGCGGCGCGCGCAGCGGCGCTGCCGGCGATGGTGACGGCGGCGTCAGCCGAAAAGCTCGAAGAACTTGTCGGCCGAGGGATGGCCGAGCCCCTGGGCCTGGCGCATCAGCGTGCGGGCGCGTTCGCGGTTCTGCGCCACGCCGTCGCCGTTCCAGTACGCCCAGCCGAGCGCGGTCAGCGCGGAGGCGTTGTCGGCGGCGGCGGCGGCTTCGAGGAGCGTGAGCCCGCGCTCGACGTGCTGGGCCAGCACGTCGCCGGTGAGATAGGTCCGGCCCAGATCGGTCATCGCGGCGTTGTGGCCCTCGGCGGCGGCGATCAGGAGCAGCTCCTCGGCGCGCGCCGGATCGCGGGCGAGCGGCTCGCCGGTCAATAGCGCGCGGCCGAGATACGCCGTGGTCGCCACGTCGCCGACGGCGACGCCGCGCTCGCCCCAGCGTCGCCCCTCCGTCGCGTTCACCGGAAAACCACCGTAGCCCTGCAGGAAGCCGCGTGCCAGCCGGCGGATCGCGCGGACTTCGCCCGCTTCGGCGGCGACGGTGTACCAACGGATGGCCTCGCCGACGTCGCGCGGCAGGGCCTCGCCTTCGTCGTGGAGGCGGGCGAGTTCCCACGCCGCCCAGGTCTCACCCTCGCGCTCCAGCAGGTCGCGGTAGACGTCGGCCAGCTGTAGCGCGTAGCGCTCGGCGTCGCCGTGGGCGCGCGCCGCGAGCGCCCGCTCGATCGACAGCCTGAGGGCGATGACGTCGTCCTCCGCACGGCCTTCGGCGAGCCAGGGCGTGGCCTCGTCCGCAAAGCCCTGGTCGATCAAGAGCCGGGCCATCTCGCCCGGGGGCACGTCGGCGCCCGCCGCGTCGGCCCGACGGAAGAGGGCGAGCGCCTCCTCCGGCTCGTCGTCGGCGATCAGCCGCGCGAGCAGCGCCCACGCTTCGGGGCGGACGTCGCTGCGCTTGGCGACGGCGCGGCGCAGCAGTTCGACCGCCCGTTCCTCGTCGCGCTCGGCCTGCGGACCGCCGGAGTGGAGCTGCGCGGCCTTGTACTCGCCGAACGGATCGCCCCGCGCCGCGGCGGCTTCGTAGTGCGCGAGCGCGGCCGCGCGATCGCCGCGCGCGAGGTCGGCCTTGCCGCGCTGGATCCGGTTGTCGGCGTAGAGGGAAGGCCGCTCGTGATAGAGGCCGTCACAGGCCGGCAGCGCCGTCGTGAGCAGAACCGCGAGACCGAGAGCGCGCATCGCGAACCGTCATCCTGTTTGTCGTGTCCTCGCTCGGAGCCCGCCGAGCGGGCGTGCCCGTGCGACAAGGTGCCGGCTTCGTGCGCCGAGGTCCACGCTCGAGGCGCGCCCCGACACGACCCCGCCTTCGCCGGCGCGCATCGCGGCTCGGAGCGCGCCGGGTCCGGCGCTCGCCGCTGCGATCTCGACGGACCCTGGCGCGACCCGCTAGACAGCATCGAGGACAGCGAGGATCTGCGCCGTGGCCGTTCGCGGGCGCGGCGCGCTCGAACGGTGCGCTCGAACGGCGGGGCGGGACGAGGCGACGGTGCGGTCGTCGAACGATCGGCGAGGTCGCGCCGTCGAAGACGGCGAGACGGGTTGACGGGATGGCAGAGGACGATCGCGGCGCGGACCGCAACGACACGCCGAAGGACGGCGGGGCGCCGCCGGGCCAGCCGTACGACCCGGGCGTGCTGGCCACGAAACTGGCCGCTGCGCGCGAGCAGCGTCGCAAGGTGTTGGCGGCGCGCGCCGCCGCCGAAGGCGAGACCACGCCGGCGGAGCGCCGCGCCAAAGCGCCGCCCTTCGCCCGCCAACACCTTGCGACGCTGCTCGCGCGCAGAGATCGGAAGAGCACACGTCTGAACTCCAGTCACGTGAAACGATCT
>CAZCVH010000034.1:0-13494 GCA_964502115.1 uncultured Geminicoccaceae bacterium | reverse complement strand
GCTCGCTCTACGGGCCGGTGGTGGACGAGCCCCTTCCGCCGCGGCTGCGCGCGCTCCTCGACGCCGCCGCGGGCGGTGACGACCCGGCGCCGCCCGCGGACGACTCGCCGGAGCGCGGCGACGGGGACACGCGCGAGCCTGGCGGCGACGGCGGCGACGACGGCGAGAGGTGACCCTCACCCGCCGCGGTGACGGGGGCGCAGAGGCGCTCGATTGGTGCGCGTCCCGTCGACGTGGACCCGAGCCACCCGCACACCCCGCCCGGCCGCCCACCAGCCAACATGATGCCCTGGGTCGCCGGGCGGGGGGTGCGGGTGGGTCCGCCCAAGTGGGATGCGCTATAGCCGCTCGCGGCGTCGTCGTGATCGAGGGCCTCGCCCGCGCTGGCGCGACGCTGGACGGGATCACGCCCGACCACCGCCAGCGCCGGCTTCCCGCCGTGGAGGACGTCGCCGTCCGCCCCGAGAGCGCGCCGACGGGCGACGAGGCGGGCGTCGAGGCGGGCGACGCGCCGAGCGACAGGACCGTGCGCACCACCCGGGGTCGCGCCACCGCCGCGACGCCCTCGCCGAGCGCGAGTTCCTCGTGACCAAGCGCCATCACAGCACCGGAGCGGGTGGCCGCGGGCCGCGGCGTGGCGGTCTGTTCGGCGGCCTATTCGGCGGAGTGTTCGGCAGAGTGTTCGGCGGTCGCCGGCCCGCCGCCGGGCGCGACATAGGCCCGGCTGACGGCGAACACGGTGCCGCTCAGCGCCACCAGCGCGATCAGGTTCGGGATCGCCATCAGCGCGTTCATGATGTCGGCGACGGTCCAGATCAGGCCGAGATCGCCGACCGCGCCGATCACCAGGGCCACCACCCAGAGGACGCGGAACGGCATGATGACCTTGACGCCGAGGAGGTACTCGGCGGCGCGCTCGCCGTAGTAGCTCCAGGCCAGGATCGTCGTGAAGGCGAAGACGACGAGGCCGAAGGTGGCGATCCACTGCCCGCCCGGCAGGCCGGTGCCGAAGGCGAGGGCCGAGAGCTCGGCCCCGGTCTCGCCGCTGGTCCAGGCCCCCGTGGTGATGATGACGAGTGCGGTCATCGTGCAGACCACGATGGTGTCGATGAAGGTGCCGAGCATGGCGACCATGCCCTGGCGCACCGGATCACTCGTGCGCGCGGCGGCATGCGCGATCGGCGCGCTGCCGAGCCCGGCCTCGTTGGAGAAGATGCCGCGGGCGACGCCGAAGCGGATGGCGGCCATGAGCCCCGCCCCGGCGAAGCCGCCGGCGGCGGCGGTGCCGGTGAAGGCGTCGGTGACGATCATGCCGAGCGCACCCGGCACCTGCGGCGCGTTGGCGAGCAGGATGACGAGGGCGCCGCCGATGTAGAGCACGGCCATCAGCGGCACCAGGCGCTCGGCCACCTGCGCGATGCGCTTCACGCCGCCGACGATGACCAGGAAGGTCGAGACCGCGAGCACCAGGCCGGTGGCGAGGTAGGGCACGCCCAGGTTCTGCTCGACGGCGCGGGCGACCGAGTTCGCCTGCACGGTGTTGCCGATGCCGAAGGCGGCGATCGCCGCGAAGAGCGCGAAGGCGGCGCCGAGCCAGCCCCAGGCCGGGCCGAGACCGTTCTTGATGTAGTACATCGGCCCGCCGACATAGCGGCCCTGCACGTCCACCTCGCGGTAGCGCACCGCCAGCACCGCCTCGGCGTATTTGGTGGCCATGCCGACGAGCGCGGTGAGCCACATCCAGAAGACGGCACCCGGGCCGCCCAAAAAGATGGCGGTGGCGACGCCGGCGATGTTGCCGGTGCCGATGGTGGCCGAGAGCGCGGTGGTCAACGCCTGAAAGGCGGTGATCTCGCCTTCCTCGCCGGGCCGGGCGGCGCGGCCGGCCAGCGCCATGCGGACGCCGTAGAGGAGCCTGCGCTGGGGCAGCAGCCTCAGGCCCGCCGTGAGATAGAGGCCGGTGCCCAAGAGCAGCACCAGCATGACCGGCCCCCAGACCAACCCGCTCAGCCGACCCAAGAACTCCGAGACGGCCACCATCGACGAGCCCCGACCTTCGCTGCGGTGCACAAGACCGGTGGTCGGGTAGAGACCGCACGGCGCGCGGTCAATGGCCGCGGCGTTCACCCGGCAGCCACACCCCCCAGCGCGGCACACGCGCGCGGTAGCGCTCGAACCGCGCTCCGAAGCGTTCGCTCAGATAGCGCTCCTCCGGCCGCGCCACGCCGTAATGGAGCACCGCGGCGAGAGCGCCGGTCGCGAGCAGCACGCCGTCGCTCGCCGCCGCGAGCGCGACCGCGAGCAGGATCAACACCAGCCCCAGATACATCGGATTGCGGACCCGGGCGTAGACCCCGCTGGTGACCAGGGCCGAGGCCGGTTGCCAGGGCTCCACCGCGGTGCGGGCGCGGCGAAAGGCGACGATCCCGCCGACGCCCAGCGCCCCCGCGACCGCGAGCGCCGCGGCCGCCAGGGCGAAACGCACCGCCGCCGGCAACGCCGCGACGAGCGCGGTCGGCAGGAAGAACTCCAGCCCGAAGCCGACGGCGAGGGCGCCGAGGAACAGGACAGGCGGGGGCGCGACCACCGCCGGGACGTCGTCGCTCTTGGCCACGCGGGCTCCTCTCGCTGGCGGCGGCGGGCATGACACCGACCGGCCGGTTGCCGTCGCCGGCGGTTTACGCTTTAGGTGCGCGCGCGTCGAACCCGCGGGAAACGGCCATGGCCGAACGGCTCCATCTCTACGACACCACGCTGCGCGACGGCGCGCAGACCCAGGGCGTCGACTTCTCGATCGAGGAGAAGCGCCAGATCGCGCTCGCCCTCGATCGACTCGGCATCGAATACATCGAAGGCGGCTGGCCCGGCGCCAACCCGACCGACGACGGCTTCTTCCACGCTCCGCCGCCCTTGAGGCGGGCCAAGCTCGCCGCCTTCGGCATGACCCGGCGCAGCGGCCGCAGCGCCGCCAACGACCCCGGCCTGCAGCCGCTCTTCCAGGCCGGGGTGGCGGTGATCACGCTGGTCGGCAAGACCTGGGGACGCCATGTCCGCGAAGCCCTCGCCGTCGAGCCGGACGAGAACCTGGCGATGATCACCGACAGCGTCGACGCCGCCCGCGCCCACACCGGCGAGGTCATGTTCGACGCCGAGCACTTCTTCGACGGCTACAAGGCCGATCCGGCCTTCGCCCGCGCCTGCCTCGAGGCGGCGCTGGTGGGCGGCGCCGACTGGCTGATCCTGTGCGACACCAACGGCGGCACGCTGCCGCACGAGGTCGAGCGCATCGTCGGCGAGGTGGCCGCCGCCCTGCCCCGAGCCCGCCTCGGCATCCACACCCACGACGACGCCGGCTGCGCGGTGGCGGGCAGTCTCGCCGCGGTGCGCGCGGGCGCGCGCCAGATCCAGGGCACGCTCAACGGCCTCGGCGAACGCTGCGGCAACGCCAACCTGGTGACGCTGTTGCCGACGCTGGTGCTCAAGGAGGGCTTCGACTGCGGTGTCGCGCCCGAAAAACTCCAGGAGCTGACGCCGATCGCGCGGCGCTTCGACGAGATCCTCGCCCGCACCCCGAACCCGAGCGCGGCCTATGTCGGCCGCAACGCCTTCGCCCACAAAGGCGGGCTGCACGCCTCGGCGGTGGCGCGCGCCCCCTCGCTCTACGAGCACGTCGACCCGCAGGCGGTCGGCAACGCCCGCGACATCGTCGTCTCCGATCAGGCCGGCCGCGCCAACTTGAAGGCGCGGCTCGACGCCATCGGCTGCCCGACGCCGGCCGACGCGCTCGGCGAGCTCTTGGTCGAGATCAAGGAGCGCGAGAGCCGGGGCTACGCCTACGAGGGAGCGGCGGCGAGCTTCGAACTGCTGGCGCGGCGGGCATCCCACCAGGTCCCCGATTTCTTCCAGCTCGTCGGCTTTCGCGTCATGACCGAGCGGCGGTTCAACGCGAAGGGTCAAGAGGTGACGGTCTCGGAGGCGACGGTGAAGGTGGAGGTCGAAGGCGAGCGGCACTTCCGTGTCGCCGAGGCCGACGGCCCGGTGGACGCCCTCGACCGCGCGCTCAGGGCGGCGCTGTTGCCGACCTATCCGGCGCTGGAGACGATGCATCTCGTCGACTACCGGGTGCGCATCCTCGACCCCGACGCCGGCACCTCGGCGGTGACGCGGGTGATGATCGACAGCCGCGACATCGAAGGCCGCAGCTGGTCGACGGTGGGGGTGTCGGCCAACATCCTCGACGCCTCCTTCATCGCGCTCTCGGACGCCGTGACCTACAAGCTGTTGACCAGCGGCCTGCGGCGCGCCGCCTGAGCGCGCGCCGGTGGCCGGTAGCGACCATCGCCGGCGGGCGACCCTGGGGGCGACGACCGGCCCGCAGCCGGTCGTGGTGCTGGTGCGCCCGCAGATGGGCGAGAACATCGGCACGACGGCGCGGGCGATGCTCAATTTCGGGCTGACGCGGCTGCGCCTGGTCGATCCCGTCTGCGGCTGGCCCAACGCCAAGGCGGTCAACGCCGCGTCCGGTGCGAGCGTGGTCCTCAACGACGTCGAGATCTTCGACGATACCCGCGCGGCGGTGGCCGACCTTCACCGCGTCGTCGCGACCACGGCGCGGCCGCGCGAGATGGTCAAGCCGGTGCTCACCGGCGAGGCCGCCGGCCGCGAGCTGCGCGGCCGTCTCGCCGCGGGCGAGCGGGTGGGCGTGCTGTTCGGCCCCGAGCGGACGGGGCTCGAGAACGACGACGTCACGCTCGCCGACGCCATCGTCTCGATCCCGCTCAACCCCGGCTTCGCCTCGCTCAACCTCGCCCAGGCGGTGCTGCTGGTGGCCTACGAGTTCCACCGCGCCCACGACACCACGCCGCCGCTGCGCGCGGCCGAGGCGCTCGAGCCGGCGGTGAAGGCCGATGTCGACCGGCTGGTCGACGATCTCGTCGCGCTGCTCGAGGACACGAGTTTCTTTCGCAGCGCCGATCGCCGCGACAACCGCATCCGCGAGCTCGAGTTGCTGTTGACCCGCCGCGAGCTGCAGCGGGCCGAGCTCCAGACCCTGCGCGGGGTGATCAAGGGGCTGGTGCAACGCGGGCGCTCCCAAAGCGTTTGACAGCCGCCGTGACCGGTCGGTATAGGCTCGCCGCTCCGAGACACTCCCAGCCGACGGTTCGAGATGACCAAGCGCGTTCAAGCGAAGACCAAGATTTGCCGCCGTCTCGGCGTCAATCTCTGGGGCCGGGCGAAGGACCCGCTCGCCAAGAAGAACTACCGGCCCGGCATGCACGGCCAGAAGCGTCGCAAGATCTCGGACTACGGTAACCAGCTGTTGGCGAAGCAGAAGCTCAAGAGCTACTACGCCAACATGACCGAGAAGCAGTTCCGCAAGGCGTACGAGACGGCGACGAAACGCAAGGGCGACACGGCGGAAATGTTGATCGGGCTGCTGGAGCGGCGGCTCGATGTCGTGGTCTACCGGATGAACCTGGGGCACACCATGCAGCAGGCGCGCCAGATGGTGAGCCACGGCCACGTCCAGGTCAACGACGGGCGCGTCACCATCCCGAGCTATCTGGTCCGCGAGGGCGACATCATCGGTGTCGTCGATCGCTCCAAGGACAAGTTGATGGTGCTGGACGCGGTCCAGAACCGCGAGCGCGACGTTCCAGAATACATCGACATGGACGAGAAGGCATTGAAGGCGACGTTCGTGCGCACACCGAAGACGGGCGATGTGCCCTATCCGGTGCAGATGGAGCCGAACCTCGTCATCGAGTATTACTCGCGCTGATCTCGAGCGGGCCGAGCGACCCGTTCACGGCGCGGCGTCATACCGCCGAACCTGTGCTGTCGACCGTGACACCGCGCGAGGGCGGAGCGCGGCGATCGTTCCGCCCTCGCGCGGCGTCACGGTCGAGCGGTATCACGGTCGAAGGGTGCGCGCCGTTTCCGCCGAGCGGGGGACCCGCCCCCGCCGCGGCGGGGGCGGCGGTCAGGCCTGCGCCGGCGCGATGCCTTTGTCCTGCATCAGCTGACCCAGCTCGCCGGACTCGTACATGTCGCGGACGATGTCGCAGCCGCCGACGAACTCGCCCTTGACGTAGAGCTGGGGGATCGTCGGCCAGTTCGAGAAGCTCTTGATGCCCTCGCGCAGGTCCTGGTCCTCGAGGACGTTGTAGGCCTGGAACTTGACGCCGGTGCGCGACAGCGCTTCGGCCACCATCGCCGAGAACCCGCACTGCGGAAAGATCGGCGTCCCCTTCATGTAGAGGACGACGTCGTCGGCGCCGATCTGCTGGTTGATGCGATCGTTGACGGTCGTGGGCTCGCTCATCTCGTTCCCCCCTTTTGGAACTGTCGGCTCAGTCCGCCGGCGCGGCGGTGGTCAGCGCGAGGGCGTGAAGCTCGGTGCCCATGCGCTCGCCGAACGCGGCGTAGACCAGCTGGTGCTGCTGCACGCGGCTCTTGCCCGCGAAGGCGCGCGAAACGACGTGAGCGCGGTAGTGATCGCCGTCGCCCGCGAGGTCCTCGAGCGTCACTTCGGCGTCGGGCAACGCGCCCTGGATGACGCGCTGCACCTCGTCGGCGCTCATCGGCATGGCCTCGTCTCCCCCTCGGCGCGCGAAGCGGCCGTCGCTTCGACCTCTCCCATGTAAGCGGGCAGCCAGCCCTCGTACAGGGCGCGCAGCCGCTCCAGCGCGATCCGCCCGTGGCGACCGACGACGACGTCGTCGCCGCCGGTGTGCGCGACCACACGCGCCAGCACGCCGGCCCGGCTGGCGGCGTCGAGAAAACCGGCGAGTTCCGGCTTGGCGATCGCCACGACGTAGCGCGACGGTTCCTCGCCGAACCACCAGCCGGCCTCGGCGATGGCGCCGCGTGGTCCGCGCGCCTCGACCCCGATGCCGCTGGCGAGCGCCATCTCCGCCAGCGCGACCAGCAGCCCACCGTCGGCGACGTCGTGGCAGGCGCGGATCCGTCCCTCGGCGATCTCGGCGCGGACGAACTCGCCGTTGCGGCGTTCCTGGGCGAGGTCGAGCGGCGGCGGTGACCCGTCCTCGCTGCCGCAGACCTCGCGCAGGTAGAGCGAGGCGCCGAGCCAGCCGAAGCACTCGCCGAGCTGGACGAGCTGCAGGTCGGCGGCGTCGAACGCGATCGAGACGCGGTGCTCCGCGTTCTCGATCAGCCCGAGCCCGCCGACGGTCGGCGTGGGGTGGATCGCGCGGCCGCGGGTCTCGTTGTAGAGCGAGACGTTGCCCGAGACGACCGGGAAGTCGAGCCGGCGACAGGCCCGCGCCATGCCGTCGACGGCGCCGGCGAACTGAGCCATCACCGCCGCCCGCTCGGGATTGCCGAAGTTCATGCAGTCGGTGATCGCGAGCGGCTTGGCGCCGACGGCGGTGAGGTTGCGCCAGGCCTCGGCGACGGCGAGCGCGGCCCCGCGCTCGGGATCGGCGGCGACCCAGCGCGGCGTGCAGTCGACGGTGAGCGCGAGCGCCGCGGGCGTGGCGAACAGGCGCACCACCGCCGCATCGCCGCCCGGCCCGGCGAGCGTGTCGGCCATGATCGTGCTGTCGTACTGCTCGTAGACCCAGCGCCGGCTGGCGAGGTCGGGCGAGGCGATCAGCCGCTCGAGCGCGGCGGTGTAGGGCAAGGGGCCGCGCACCAGATCGGAGGTCACCGGCACCGGTGCCGGCGCGGCTGCGAGCGGTCGCTCGTAGGCCGGAGCGTTGCCCGCGACCGGCGCGATCGGCACGTCGGCGACGGTCGCGTCGGCGAAGCGCAGCACCATGCGGCCGCTGTCGGTGACGCGCCCGATGGTGGCGACGTCGAGCTCCCATTTCTCGAAGACCGCCGCGGCTTCGGCCTCGGCCCCCTGACGCAGCACGAGGAGCATGCGCTCCTGGCTCTCGGAGAGCATGATCTCGTAGGGTGTCATGCCGCGCTCGCGCACCGGCACCCGGTCGAGCTCCAGCTCGATGCCGGTGCCGCCGCGCGACGCCATCTCGAAGGACGACGAGGTGAGGCCGGCCGCGCCCATGTCCTGGATGGCGACGATGGCGTCGCTGGCCATCAGCTCGAGGCAGGCCTCGAGCAGCAGCTTTTCCTTGAACGGGTCGCCCACCTGCACGGTCGGGCGCTTCTCCTCGCTCTCGTCGGAGAACTCGGCGGAGGCCATGGTGGCGCCGTGGATGCCGTCGCGGCCGGTCTTGGCGCCGACATAGACCACCGGATTGCCGATCCCGGCGGCGGCGGCGTAAAACAGCTTGTCCTTCTCGGCGACGCCGACGCACATGGCGTTGACGAGATTGTTGCCGTCGTAGCTCTTGTGGAAGCCGACCTCGCCGCCGACGGTGGGCACGCCGACGCAATTGCCGTAGCCGCCGATGCCGGCGACGACCCCGGAGACCAGAGCACGGGTCCTCGGATGGTCGGGCGCGCCGAAGCGCAGCGCGTTCAACAGCGCCACCGGGCGCGCCCCCATCGTGAAGACGTCGCGCAGGATACCGCCCACCCCCGTGGCCGCACCCTGATAGGGCTCGATGAAGCTCGGATGGTTGTGGCTCTCCATCTTGAAGACGGCGACCAGCCCGTGGCCGATGTCGACCACGCCGGCGTTCTCGCCCGGCCCGCAGACGACCCAGGGGGCCGCGGTCGGCAGCCGCTGCAGATGGACCTTCGACGACTTGTAGGAGCAGTGCTCGCTCCACATCACCGAGAAGATGCCGAGCTCCACCAGGTTGGGTGCGCGGCCGAGGATGTCGTGGACGCGGGCGAACTCGGCCGCGGTGAGGCCGTGCTCGGCGGCGAGGTCGGCGTCGACGGCGGTCATGCCAGGCTTTCCACCAGCGAACGGAAGAGGGCGAGACCGTCGGCGCCGCCGAACTCGGCGCCGACCGCGCGCTCGGGGTGCGGCATCAGGCCCAGAACGTTGCCGCGCGCGTTCGACAGGCCGGCGATGTCGCGCCGCGAGCCGTTGGGGTTGTCGCGGTAGCGCAAGGCGACGCGTCCGTCGGCCTCGAGGGCGTCGAGCACCTCGTCGTCGGCGGTGTAGGCGCCGTCGTGGTGCGCCACCGGCAGCCGCAGCGTACCGCCCGCCGGCAGGCTGCGGGTGAAGTCGTTGGCGGCGTCGGTGACCTCGACCTCGAGCCAACGCGAGACGAACAGACGCGAGCGGTTGCCGACGAGCGCGCCCGGCAGCAGCCCGGCCTCGCACAGCACCTGAAAGCCGTTGCAGATCCCGAGCACGCGGCCGCCGGCCTCGGCGAAGCCGCGCACCGCCGCCATGATCGGGCTACGCGCGGCGATGGCACCGCAGCGCAGGTAGTCGCCGTAGGAGAAACCGCCGGGCAGTCCGACGACGTCGGCGAGCGGCAGCTCGCGCTCGCCGTGCCAGACCCGCGCGCACGCGCGGCCGGTCGCCAGCTCGAACGCGCGCGCCAGATCGCGATCGCCGTTGGAGCCGGGGAAGGTGACGACGGCCGCGCGCACTGCGACTACTCCACGAGCTCGACGCGCCAGGTCTCGATGACGGGGTTGGCCAGGAGCTTTTCGGCCATGGCCCGAGCTTCGGCGAGCGCGTCCTCGCCCCGCGGCCGGTCGATGTCGAGATCGAAGACGCGGGTCTGGGTCACCGCGCGGACGTCCTCGAAGCCCAGATGCTGGAGCGAGCGGTGGATGGTCTCGGCGGCCGGGTCCAACACCCCCGGCTTCAAGCGAACCTCGACGCGCACCCTCATTGCAGCGTCTCCGAGCCGGCGAGGTCGCGCGGGCCGGCCTCGGGCAGGATGCCGAGGCGCCGCGCGATCTCCTGATAGCCTTCCTCGACCCGGCCGAGATCCTGGCGGAAGCGGTCCTTGTCGAGGCGCTCGTCGGTCTTGAGGTCCCAGATGCGACAGCTGTCCGGGCTGATCTCGTCGGCCAGCACGATCCGCACCTCCTCCTCCTCGTCCCACAAGCGCCCGAACTCGAGCTTGAAGTCGATCAGCTTGAGCCCGACGCCGTAGAGCAGGCCGCTCAGGTAATCGTTGACCCTGAGCGCGTAGCTGATGATGTCGTCCATATCCTGGACGGTCGCCCAGCCGAAGGCGGTGATGTGCTCCTCGGACACCATGGGGTCGCCGAGCTCGTCGGATTTCAAGGAGTATTCGAGGATCGTGCGCGGCAGGCGCTCGCCCTCGCGCAGCCCCAGCCGCTTGGCGATTCCCCCGGCCGCGAAGTTGCGCACGATGACCTCGATCGGGATCACCTCGACCTCGCGGATCAGCTGCTCGCGCATGTTGAGCCGACGGATGAAGTGCGTCGGCACGCCGATCTCGTTCAACCGCATCATGAAGTATTCGGAGATGCGGTTGTTCAGCACCCCCTTGCCGGTGATCACGCCGTGCTTGCGGTTGTTGAAGGCGGTGGCGTCGTCCTTGAAATACTGGATGAGCGTACCGGGTTCGGGGCCCTCGAAGAGCACCTTGGCTTTGCCTTCGTAAAGTTGTCGCCGCCGCGACATGGCCGCACCCGTCGTTACCGTCTCCGCGCCGCCGCCATCGCCGGCCCCGCCGCCGCGTCCCTATAGACCAGCTCGTCGCCACCGGCAACGCGGGGACGTTGTGAGCCGGACCGAAATCGGGTAGGGACTTCAGATGCGGGTTGAAGTCGGAAAGCCAAACCCATGCGCAAGCTTCGCGTAGTCGCCCTCGCCCTCGCCTTCGCCCTGGTCGCGTTCGAGGCCGCCGCGACGACCGCCCGCCAGGTGATCGAGCGCGCCACCGACACCGCCGCCACGTTTTTGGACGGTCTTACGCCCGACGACGTCACCCGCATCTACGTCCAGAACGCCTACGCGGTGCTGGTGATGCCCGACGTGGTCAAGGGCGGCTTCGTGCTCGGGGCCGAGCACGGCTTCGGGGTGCTGCTGGTGCGTGATCCCGAAAGCGGCGCCTTCGGCCCGCCCGCGTTCTTCGAGTCCTTCGGCGGTAGCATCGGCCTTCAGGCCGGCGGCAAGAGCAGCGACGTGCTGGTCACCGTCATGAACCCCGAGGCGGTCGAGGCCATCCTCGACGGCGGCGTCCAGCTGGGCGGCCAGCTCAGTATGGCGGTGCTGCGCGTCGGCGGGACCTTCGGGGCGGCGACGACGACCGCGCTCGGCGACGACATGTACGTGTTCGAGCGCCCCACCGGCTTTTTCGGCGGCGCCAGTCTGTCCGGCGCCGGGCTGCGCCCGCAGAAGCTCCACAACGAGGATTACTACGGCGGACCCACGCCGCCGGTGGACGTGGTCCGCGATTTCGACCGCGTGGATCGGCCCAGCGCCGAGCTCCGCCAGCTTCTCTTGGAGTTTTGAGCGGCCGCCCGTTGTTTCGGCCGGCGGCGTCCCCGACGCGGATGGTCGGGGCGCGGCTCTCAGGCGCGCGGCCGGTGCGCGGTGATGTCGGGCGGGAGCTCGGCGCGGACGTCCTCGAGCTCGCCCGCGGTGACGTTGCGATTGAGGGTGGCGAACACGCCTTCGATCGCGCGGTCGGTGTCGTGGCGTGCCGCCCCCGGCCATTCCGCCTCGACCTCGGCCTTGAAGCCGTCCCAGTCGCGGACCTTGTGCGGCACCCGTGCCGGGTTCCAGCCCTCGTAGTAGATGCCGCGTACCAGCGTCGGCAGCTGCGCGGCGAGATGCGACGCCTCGCTCGGCGCCAGCCGGTCGCGCAACCGGTGCAGCACGGCGCGCAACGCCCCGTAGGCCTCGCTTCGCGTCTCGAAGTCGCCCTTCTCCACCATGGCGTCGAGCCAGTGCTCGGTCTCCTGGACGGTGCGGGCGAAGAGGGAGGGATCTCGGCTCATCGCGTCCTCCGTCGTGCGGTGGCTTTCTCGGACGTGAACGCGAGACGTTCGCCCGCGTTGCACGGCCGCGCACCACCAAGGTCCAGCGGCGTGCGCGATTGACGCGGCGGACCAGGGGGCGGACGCTCCGCCGCGATGGTGCCGTGGGGCGCAAGCCCGCGGCTGAAAAGGGAACACGGTGCGGCGGCCGCGAGGTCGCCAAAGCCGGGGCTGCCCCCGCAACTGTGAGCGGCGAGGCCCGATCCACCGACGCCACTGGCGGGACCGTGCGCCCGCCGGGAAGGCGGATCGGAGCCGGTGACCCGCGAGCCAGGAGACCTGCCATCACCGCCGACGCGTTCGCGGGCCGGGGTGCGCCTGCGGAACGACCCGTGGGCCCTTGGCCCACCGAGCCGTTCTCCCCGGTCCAGCGGCCGCGTCACCCGTGCGTCCAGATCGGAGGGATCGACCGACCATGTACCGCCCGCTCGCCACCGCCGCCCTCGCGGCATCGCTCCTCGCCACCCCGGCCGCCGCCCATTTCCAACTCGTCTACACGCCCGAGGTGAACCTCGACCGCGCCGGCGAGGTGCCGTTGAAGCTGCTGTTCTGGCACCCGATGGCGAACGGCCACGTCATGGACATGGGCGAGCCGGAGCAGTTCTTCGTGCGCTACCGTGGCGAGCGCACGGACCTGAAGAACGCCCTCTCGCCGGTCGTCTTCACCGGCCTCGCGAACCAGGGCCGCGCCTTCGAAGGTGTCGCGCGCCTGACGCGCAGCGGCGACTACACCTTCGTGGTCGTACCCGAGCCCTATTACGAGGAGAGCGAGGACATCTACATCCAGCAGCTCACCAAGAACGTCGTGAACCGCGGCGCTCTGCCGACGGACTGGATGGAGCCGGTGGGCCTCGCCACCGAGATCGTGCCGCTCAACAAGCCCTACGGCGTCATCGCCGGCTCGACCTTCTCGGGCGTTGTGCTCGCCGCGGGGGAGCCGGTCGCCGGTGCCGAGGTCGAGATCGAGTATCTGCCGGCGGAGCCCGACATGGCGGCCGACGCGCCGGCGAGCGACGCCACGAGCCCGGTGCCGGGCGGCGCGATCACCGCCGTCACGCGCGCCGACGGCAGCTTCACCTTCGGCATCCCGAGGGCCGGGCATTGGGGCTTCGCCGCGCTCGGCACCGGCCCGGACGACGCCCACGCCGGCAAGGCGCTGAGCCAGGACGCCGTCCTTTGGGTCTACGCCCACGAGATGAAGTGAGGAGGCGGCCATGCACATCGTCGACGGCGCGCTCGCGGGCGAGGTCGTGGCCGGCGGGGCGGTGCTCGCCGTCGGCGGGCTCGCCATCGGCCTCAAGTCCCTGGATCTCGAGCGCATCCCGGCCGCCGGGCTGCTCTCGGCGACGTTCTTCACCGCGTCGTTGATCCACGTGCCGTTGGGTCCGTCGAGCGTCCACCTCATCATGAACGGCCTCGCCGGGCTGGTGCTCGGCTGGGCCGCCTTTCCGGCGCTGTTCGTGGGGCTCTTGCTGCAGGCGGTGTTCTTCGGCTTCGGCGGGGTGACGGTGCTGGGCGTGAACACGGTGGCGATCGCCCTGCCGGCGGTGGTGGTCGGCCTCGCCGCGCGGCCGCTGGTGCGCCAGCTGGCGCCGAGCCGGGCCGCGCTCGCCGGCGGGCTCGCCGGCGGTGGCGCCA
>CAZCVH010000033.1:0-13513 GCA_964502115.1 uncultured Geminicoccaceae bacterium | reverse complement strand
CGATGCCGGCGAAGCCCGTGACCGGGCCGGGGGCGCGCGCCGGACCGGCCCGGCCGGCGTCAGCCGTAGACCAGGTTGGGCAACCAGATGATGATGCCCGGAAACAGCATGCACAGGATCAGCGCGATCAGCTGGATCGCCAGGAACGGCAGCGCGGCGGCGAAGATGCGCAGCATCGGGATTTCCGGAGGCGCGACGCCGCGCAGGTAGAACAGGGCGTAGCCGAAGGGCGGCGAGAGAAAGCTCATCTGCATGTTGACCAGATAGATGACGCCGAACCAGAGCACGAGGTCACCCTGGCTGGAAAGCCCGAAGGGCTCGGGGCCGATGCCCTGAATGATGGGCACGAAGATCGGCACCGCGAGCAGCAGGATACCGACCCAGTCGAGGAACATGCCGAGCACCACCAGCATGATCTGCATCAAGATGAAGACGCCCCACGGCCCCAGCCCCGAGGCCTCCATCGCGCCCTCGACGAACTGCTGGCCACCTTCGAGGACGTAGAGCCCGACGAAGATGGTGGCGCCGAACATGATCCAGATGACCATGGCCGAGGCCTTGAGCGTGGTGAGGCAGGCCTCGCGCAGCGTCGGCCAGTCCAACTTGCGGTGGATCGCCGCCACGACGAAGGCCCCGAAGGTGCCGATACCCGCGGCCTCCACCGGTGTGGCGACGCCGGTGAAGATGACGCCGAGCACGACCGCGATGAGCGCGATGGGGGCCGACATCCGGCCGACGAGCCGCAGCTTCTCGCCGAAATCGACCCGCTCGGCCAGGGCGATCGGGGGTCCGAAGTTCGGCCGCAGATAGCAGGCCAAGGTGACGTAGAGGATGTAGAGGCCGGACAGCAGCAGACCGGGTATCACCGCGCCGATGAAGAGCTCGCCCACCGACTGCTCGGCGACGACGGCGTAGATGATGGCGAGGATCGACGGCGGGATCAGGATGCCGAGCGTGCCGCCCGCCATGATCGAGCCCATCGCGATCTCGGAGTTGTAGTGCCGCTGCAGCATCGCCGGCAGGGCGATCAGACCCATCGTCACCACCGCGGCGCCGATGACGCCGACCATCGCCGCCAGAATGGTCGAGGCGATGATGGTCGCGGTCGCCAGCCCGCCTCGCAGCCCGCCCAGGAGCTTGTAGATGACGTCGAACATCTCGTTGATGAGGCCGGCCCGCTCCAGCATCGCCGCCATGAAGATAAACAGCGGGATCGCCGACAGCTGATAGTTCGTCATCAACGGGAAGATACGGCTTGGCACGATGTTCAAGGTGCGGGCGTCGCCCAGCACGAACAAAAAGACACAGGCGAGACCGCCGGTGACGAAGGCGAGCGGCAGCCCGGCCATCAGCAGCACCAAGAGGCTGCCGAACATGATCAGGGTGAGCCACCCGATGGGGATTTCGATGCCCACGCCTCAGCCCGCCCGCGGCGAGATCAAGAGTTGTACGTCGCGCGCCATCTTGGCGATCCCTTGCAGAAGCAACAGCAGGCCCCCGACGGCGATCGCCCATTTGAACGGCCAGTAGGGGATCGCCCATTCGGAAAAGCTGATCTCGCCGACCCGCGTCGCGTCCATCGCGAAGATCCATCCCGTCGCCAGCAGCGTCCCGGCGAAAATGAAGAAGAAAATCGAGGTCACCAGGTCGACCAGAGCTCGCCCCCGCGGCGACCAGCGTGCGTAAAAGATGTCGACGCGCACGTGCGATTCGGTCAACATCGCGTAGGCGCCGGCGATCAGATACTGCATGCCGAACATCAAAAACATGCCCTCGTGCGCCCAGTTGCTGGGCGAGTTGAAGACATAACGCGCCACTACTTCAAAGTAGTAGACGAAGACGGCGATGATGGCCCAATAGCTGACGAATTCGCCGGAGTAGAGGGAGAGCCGCTCGATCGCGCCGATCCAGCCGCGGCCGACGTGGCGCAGGTCGCCGCGGAGCCGCTCGGCCTCCAGCGCTTCGATCCGGGCCTGGGCGTCGGGCTCGACCACCGACGGCTCGTAGTCGCCGGCCATGGTGCCGGCGCGGCGGGTCAGCCGTGGCAGCAGGGCCGCGTCGACGACCAGCGCGGCGAGGATGACGTAGAGCAGCCATTTGGCGGTCTCGTTCCAGAACCGGCGCGCCGCGCTCGCCTCCTCCAGGGTCGGTCGCGCCGTCTCCAGCCGTTCCTCGGCCTCGGCGAGCCGCTCGCTCCAGTCCTCGAGGGCGGCGCGCTCGCGTTCGAGCGCGCGCTCCGCCCGCATCCGCGAGAAGCTGTCGGGCTCGGCGGTCTCGACTTGAGCCTCGAGCTGGGCGAGGCGCGCGTCCGCCCCGAGCAGGCGGTCGCGCGCGCGGATCGCGGAGGACTCGGCCGAGCGCACGACGTTGGCGGCGTCGGACTGGACCGAGCGGGCGTCGCGGCCTTCGGCGTTGGCGATGAGGATCGCCACGAACAGCGGCAGGTAGAGCAACCCCCAGAAGTTGCGCAGATAGAGCCGATGCAGCCCCAACATGCCGCCGGTGGCCCAGATCAGGTAGGCCACCGGCAGGGAGTAGCCGCGGGCGCGATCGCGCCGCGCCATCACCATCGCGATCAGCGGAAAGAGCACCAGCACCGACCAGAAGACCCAGTGCGGGAGCTCGAACGAGATGCTCGGCATCGCGGCGTCCTACACGCAGGCGGCTTCGCCCGCGCCGCGGGGCACGGGCGAGACGCCGCCGTCGCCGGGGGATCAGAGGTCGAGCGAGCGGCCGGCCAGCAGCCGGTCGTCGACGTAGCCCAGCGAGCCCGAGCGCATGTAGTCGAGGTGGAGCTTGAACACCCGCTTCGAGGCGTCGTCGCGCTGGGCGTACTTGAACCAGATCGGCACCGCGACCTCGGTCATGATCGCGACGTCGTCCTGGGTCAGGCGGGTGACCTCGACGCCGTCCGCCTCGAACTTCGGCCAGGCCTCCTGGTCGGCGCGCTGGATGGCGGCGTGATGCAGATCGGAATAGCTGTGGACCTCCATCTCGACGAACTGCTTCATCTGCGGCGACAGCGCGTCCCACGCCGCCCGCCCGACGGTCAGGTCCATCAAGTCGACCGGCTGATAGACCGACATGAAGCCGGGCGGGCCCATCGAGATGTAGTCCGTTACCTGCGAGAAGCCGAGCGCGTAGTTCACCGACGGACCGACGTAGTCGGCGACGTCGATCGTTCCCTTCTCCAGGGCCGGGAAGATCTCGGAGCCCGGCAACAGCGTCGTCTCGGCGCCGAGCTCGGAGAACAGCTCGGCGACCATGCCGCCGGGCACGCGCATCTTGCGGCCGGCGAAGTCGTCGATGGAGCGGATCGGCACCCTGGAATGAATGATGTTGGGACCGTGGTGGATCGGCCCGACGAAGTGCATGCCCTGCGCGGCGTAGAGCTCGCGGGCGAGCTCGAGCCCGCCCAGGGCGTAGTAGAAGACGTCGAACTCGTGCGGGTTGCGCAGCCCAAGCGGATAGCTGGTGAAGAACACCGCCGCCGGGATGATGCCCTGGGCGTAGATCGTGAACGGGTTGACCGCCTCGATCACACCGTTCTTGACCGCGTCGAAGAGCTGGAAATCGCCGACGACGTCGTTGGCGGCGAAGGGCTGAAAGGCCAGCTCACCGCCGGTCTTCTCGACGATGCCGTTGCACCATTCCTCGAACACCTCGAGCCCGATCCCGCCGGGCCACGAGGTCTGTACCCGCCAGGTGGTGGTCGCACCCTGGCCGGTGGCGATGTTCGGTGCGGCGACGGCGCCGGCGCCGGCGAGCGCGCCGGTCCGGAGCAGGTTACGACGATTCCATCGCTTTTCGTGCGTGCTCACCGCTCGGCCTCCCTGTAGCCGTTGCTGGTATGCGTAGGTCATCCGCCACGCTTGGTCTCGATGCCTAGCGCAGATCGCCGTCGGCACCAACAACCGATCGCGCGAGCCGCACGACGACATGACCTGCTCACCATCCGCCGCCGGGCGGCGGGCGTCACGGCGCATCAAAGCGCCGGCGGATCGACCGGGGCAGCCAGGAGGAGCGCGAGCAGCCCGCCGGCGACGATCAGAGCCAGAGCGACGGCCGCGGCGAGCTTCCAGAAGCTCCACGGGCGTTCGCCGACGAGCTCGCCGGTGCGGCCGTTCACCAGCACGCGGTAGCGCCGGCTCATGAAGCGGAGTTCGGCGCACCACAGCGGCAGCAGCAGCTTGAACGCCCGCTGTCGGTGGCGCCCGTCCATCGCCGTGATCCGCTGCATGTCACCGCCGATGCGGGCGCGGTGCGCGAACCGAGCCGGGGGCCGCGGTGGCGATGCCGGGGGCGAAGACGCCGAGAACCCCCGCCGCCGGCGGCATCCGCGCCGGGCGCGTCGGCGTCAGAAGCTCGGCGGGATGATGACGTAGTCGAGCAGGTGGATGACGCCGTTGTTCGCCATGATGTCGGGCTGGAGAATGGTCGAGCCGTTCACCCGAATATAGTCCATCTGGCCTTCGATGGTCAGCGTGTTGCCGTCGAGGGTGGGCACCTCGTAGACCCGGCCGAACATGTCACCGCTCATCGCCCGGCCGGCGATGACGTGGTAGCCGAGCACCTGCTCCAGGGTCGCGGTGCCGGCGGTGCTGAACAGATGGTCCTGGAAGCTCGCCGGCAGACGCTCGAAGGCGTGGTCGGTGAAGGCGAAGATCGTGTAGGGGCCGCCCTCGGTGAGGCGCTCGCCGAAGCGGGTCGCCTCGAGCGCCCGCGCGAACATGGTGAAGCGGCTGTGCGCCTTGACCTGCTCGACGACGTTGCGCGAGCCCGCCGCCTGGCTCGCCAGCGCCGGCGCGAGCGCCGCGGCCGTGGCGATCAAGGCGACGACCAGAAGCGCGCGCCAGACCAGGGATACCATGCCCCCATCCTTTCACAGTGTTTCAACGCTTTCGTCTAACACGCTGCATCGACGATGCAAGTCGAGCGATCGCACGGCAGCGTGACAGCATCGTGGCGGGGTCGACGTGGACCCGCCGCCCCGGCGCCTTATGTCACGACCACCGGACGACGGGAGCAGGCCATGCAGAGTTTGGTGGAGGGCGCGCGCGCCGTGGTGGTGGGCGCTTCGGGCGGGATCGGTGCCGCCGTCGTCGAGCGGCTGGCGCGCGACGACCGGATCGGGCGCGTCGACGCCTGGGCCCGCCGGCCGCTCGAGCCCGCCGGCAAGGTCCGCACCGACCGCGTCGACGTCACCGACGAGGCCGCGATCGAAGCGGCGGCGGCGCGGCTGGAGGTCGGCCCGCTCGACCTCGTGCTGGTCGCGACCGGCACTCTCCACGACGACGCCGGTCTGCGCCCGGAGAAGAGCTGGCGCCAGCTCGACGCGGACGCGCTCGTGCGGTCCTACACGGTCAACGCGATCGGGCCGGCACTGGTGGCCAAGCATCTGTTGCCGCGCCTGCGGCGCGATCACAAGGCCGTGTTCGCCGCGCTGTCGGCGCGGGTCGGTTCGATCGAGGACAACCGCATCGGCGGCTGGTACGCCTACCGGGCCTCGAAGGCGGCGCTGAACCAGATCCTGCGCACGCTCGCGATCGAGCTCGGCCGGCGCCGACCCGAAGCGGTCTGCATCGGGCTCCACCCCGGCACCACCGACACCGCTCTCTCCGCCCCCTTTCAGGCCAACGTCCCGCAGGGCAAGCTGTTCACGCCGGCATTCGTGGCCGAGCGGCTGCTCGCCGTCGTCGACGACCTCGACGCGTCGGCCAGCGGCGGGCTCTACGCCTGGGACGGTGCCCGCATCCCGTTTTGAGCGAGCGACCTGGCGATGGCGATCGCGGTGTTCTACGACGAGGTGCAGGCGCACCACGACCCGGCGTTTTTCCTGGTGCGCGGCCGCCCGCAGCCGAGCCCCGAGCGGGCCGCGCACGCCGAGGCGCTGCTCGCCGCCCCCACCGACGCCGGCCTGGTGCACCGAACGCCCCCGCCGGCCGGGCCGATCCCGCGGCTGCGCGTTCACGATCCGGCCTATCTCCGACTTCCTCGAGACCGGCTGGCCGGCCTGGCGGGCCGCGGGCGGCGGCGAGGAGGTCGTCGCCAACGTGCATCCCGCCCGCGCCCATGCCTCCTACCCGCGCGGTATCGTCGGCCGCGCCGGCTGGCACATGGCCGACACCGCCTGCCCGCTCGGCCGCCACAGCTTCGAGGCTGCCCGCGTCGCCGCCGAGCTGCTGGCCCACGGCCGCCGGCCGGCGATCCTCGACGTCGACGTCCACCACGGCAACGGCACCCAGGCGATCTTCTACGACCGCGCCGACGTGCTGCACGTGTCGATCCATGCCGACCCGGCCGTATTCTACCCTTGGTTCTGGAGCTGCGCCCACGAGCGCGGCGTCGGCACCGGCGAGGGCTGGACGGTCGACCTGCCGTTGCCGCCGGGTACCGACGATGCCGGCTTTCTGGATGCGCTCGACGGCGCGCTCGCGGCCATCGCCGGCGTCGCGCCCGACGTGCTGGTGGTGGCGCTCGGGCTCGACACCCACGTCGACGATCCGCTTACGGCGTTCGCGGTCACCACCGACGGCTTCGCCCGCATCGGCGACCGCATCGCCCGCAGCCGCCTGCCGCTGGTGCTCGTTCAGGAGGGCGGTTACCCGTCGCCGGCGCTCGGCCGCAACCTGGGGCGCTTTCTGGAGGGCGTGCTCGGGGCGTGATCAGCCGCCGGCGCCGAGCGCGAGGTGGGTGCCCAGCGCGAAGAGCGCCAGGAACAACAGGGTGCGGAAGCGTCGCTCCGGCAGCCGCCACCGCAGCCGGCGACCGACCTCCATGCCGACGAGCGACGGCACGACCGCCACGACCGAGAGGGCGAGCCGACCCGCCGTCAGTTGCTCGTTTCGCCCGAGGCCGGCGGCGAGGCCGAGGCTAAGGGTCAAGAACACCAGGCCGAGCGCCTGGACCAGCTCGTCGCGGGAGAGCCGCAGCGCCTGCAGATAGGCCACCGCCGGCAGCGTGAAGGAGCCCACCATGCCGGCCACCATGCCGGCGGTGAAGCCGATCGGCGCGGCCAGGGCCGCGTGCCAACGGCCGGGATGGGGCAGGGGTGGGGCGAACAGCCCCATGGTGGCGTAGATGGTGAGCAGCGCGCCGAGCGCACGGGTGAGCGCCGCGGCATCGCCGCCGGCGAGCACGGCGGTGCCGACGAGCCCGCCCGGCAGGGCGCAGGCCAAGAGCGGCCAGAGCCGGCGCAGGAGTGCGCGGAGCCGGCCGCCGGCGAGCGCTTGGGCGATGTTGGTGGCGACCGCCGGCACGACGGTCACGGCGATCGCCGATGCGAGCCCGATCGGAGCCGCGAGCACGGCCACGGTGATCGTCGGAAAGCCGAGCCCGACCACCCCCTTCGCCAGCCCCGCGCCGAAAAACGTCGCGAGGATGATGACCGTGACGCCGGGCTCCGGCCACATCGCCACGGCTCACGTTGACCGCACGCTTCGGGCGCCGGCGGCGAACCGTCGCGCCCGCGCGTACGGGGTCAACGCGCCGTGATGGTCGTCAAGCCTCGAGTTCCAGATTGGCGGCGGCCATCTTGCCGCCCCGTCCCTTGACCAGTTCGTAGGACACCTTCTGGCCCTCGCTCAGGCCGTCGAGCCCGGACCGCTGGACCTCGGTGATGTGGACGAAGGCATCCTTGCTGCCGTCGCTCGGTTGGATGAAGCCGTAGCCCTTGGTGGTGTCAAACCACTTCACGGTTCCGGTAGGCATAAGCACGTATCCTGTTTCCACGCGGCTTCCGACCGGCCCTCCGATCGGTGGTTACGGCAGTCGATCGTACCCTTGGAAACAGAGACCAAACGGGCAGGCTGACTGCGTGCGTCGCCGCACTGCCGGAGTATCAGGGCAAGCGGGGCGGATCGCAAGCGCACTCTCGCCGCCATTCGTGCCGAGACTTTGGCTCAAAGCCCGCCCCGCAACAGGGTCTCCAACCGCTCGCGCACTTCGCGCAACCCGAGGGGGCGGCGGATGCGCTTGACCGCGGCGGCCTTGGCCTGGTGCAGATGGGTGACGCGATCGGCGACGGTCTGCGCCAAGCGGTCCTTCAAATCGGGATTTTGGGCGACGACGGTCTTGAGGGCGTCGAGGCCGACGCGCACGACCGTCGCGTCGGTGGCGGCGGTCACGGTCATCGCCGACGGCTCGCCGGTGATGAGCGAGATCTGGCCGACCGCTTGACCGACCGGCAGACGCTCGCTCACGAGATGTTGATGCTCGGGGCCGACGACGCTCGCCTCGAGGACGCCGGTGACGATCGCGTACATGGCGTCGGTCACCTCGCCCTCCCGCATCAGCACTTGGCCCGCCTCGACGTCCATGTACCGGCTCGACTGGGCCAGACTTTGGATCTCGACGTCGTCGAGGCCGCTCAGCACGCCCATGGAACGCAGCGCCGCGGCGACCGTCGGCTGGGCCAACTCCGCCGTGCGCGAGCGGCGGGTCCGGAACTCGGCGATGTCGGGGGCCGGCTCGACGTCGATGCCGCGCAACGCGGTGTCGATCTCGCGGAAGATCTCCTCGCGGCCGCGGAACATCGCGGGGTAGTTCGCGAAATGGACCCAGACGAGATAGGTGTAGGGAATGGTGGTGGCGTCGGCGAGCCGCACCACCGGTGCCGGCGCCGGCAGCACGTGCTTGCAGCGGAGCACCGCCTCGCGCAGCAGCATCAAGGCATAGGCCGGCGGGATGTCGGCGGAGACGCGCACATGATACCAGGGAGCGTAGACGCCGGTCGGCTCGTTCAGATTCTCGAAGGTCTGGCCGGCGAACTTGCTGTTGGGGACGACCACGCGCGTGTTCTGCCAAGAGGTCAGCCAGACGGCGCGCCAGGTGATGTCGACGACTTGGGCGATGGTGCCGTTCTCGAGCTGGATCCAGTCGCCGACGCGGATCGGCTGTTCGACGCTCAAGGCGACGCCCGAGAAAAAGTCGCTCAGCGTGTTCTGCAACGCCAACGCAACGACCGCGGCGACGACGCCGGTGGAGACCAGCACGCCGGTGATCGAATAGCCCTCGACCGCCAGGAAGACGGTGGCGCCGACCACCAGGGCCGCGGCGTACATCAGCCCGCGCAGCAAGCGGGTGGCGCCGCGTCGCCGCGCCGGCGTGCCGGCGCAGACCCAGATGTCGACGCCGCGCGCGATCAGCCAGGCGGCGACGATGTAGGTCAACAAGAGCGAGCCCTCGCGGACGTAGGAATCGAGGGCCTCGAAGCCCGCCCCGCGCAGCAACAGCCGCAACAGGGCACCGGCGAGCACGATCGTCGGCGGCAGCAACAGAAAGTCGATCAACCAAGGCAGAAAGCTGGGTAGGGCGTCGCGCAGGGCGCGGCCGCGCCGCAGCAGGCCGCTCAGCGCCCACAAACCCGTGAAGACGACCAGCACGGCGGCGAGCGCGCCGGCGTCGTCGACGAAGCGGTCGAGCCACGGGGCGGGGTTGGTCAGCGGTAACGGCGGTGGGGTTTGCGCGTCCATGGTGGCTTCGGGCACAACGGCGGGGTCGAAGGCGCGGCTCCGCGACCGGCCGGTCGGTCACGGGCCGGGAGACGGGCTCGCCGCCGCCGTCGAAGGTCGCTACATCGCGCCGCATGTCACGTCGAATCCGTTTCGCTCAGCGGCTCTTGGCGATCCTACTCATGCTCGCGGCGGCGGGCCTGTCGCTGCCGCTGCGCGCGCTGCCGCCGCCGGCGGAGATCGCCGGCGAGCCGGTGAGCTTCGCGTCGAGCAGTCCGTTCACGTTGGCCGAAGCCGGTGACGATGTTCCGCCCGTGCGCGCGCAGGCCCGGCTGTTTCTGCCGCTGGACGGCGTCGGGCCGGTGCCGGCGGTGGTGCTGCTGCACGGCGCCGGCGGGGTGTCGTGGGCGCGCGAGCGGCGCTACGCCCGTCAGCTCGCGGCGCGGGGCTGGGCGGCGCTGGTGGTCGACGTGTTCGGCGCGCGCGTCGAGCCGGGCATCGGCTTCACCCGGCGGTTGTTGCGGGTCACGGAAGCGATGTTCCTCGCCGACGCCTATGCCGGGCTGCGCTTTCTGGTCGAGCATCCCCGGGTCGACGGCGATCGGGTCGCGCTGGTGGGCTTCTCCTACGGCCGCATGGTGGCGATGTACGCTGTCCACGCGCAGGTGGCCGAGCGCTATGCCGGCGACGGGGCGCGCTTCATCGCCCACGCCGCCTACTACGCGCCCTGTATCGCCCGCTTCGAGCGCGTCGACACCACCGGCGCGCCGGCCCTTGTGCTCTACGGCAGCGCCGACGCCATCGTCGATCCCGCCCGCTGCGACGCCGTGGTCGGTGACCTCCGCCGCGGCGGCAGCGCGGTCACGCTCGAGGTCTACGACGGCGCCGCCCACCGCTGGGACGCCGGGCCGAGCGACTGGCGCGCGCCGCGCGGGCTCGCCGATTGCCGCTTTCGGGTGACGACCACCGGGCGGGTGCGCGACGCCCGCACCTTCCTTGCCCTCGACGGCTTCCTCGCGCGCACCGCGGCACTCGCGCTCTGCGCCGACGACCGGGGCTACCGCATTCGCGGCGACCCCGCCGTCAAGGCACGCTCCGACGCCGCGCTCGAGCGCTTTCTCACCCGCGCCTTCGCGCCTTCGGGCTGATGGCGGCGTTCATGCTCGAGCTTGGTGACGACGGACGGCCGCGCTGCGGCTGGTGCGGGCGGGATCCGCTCTACGTCCGCTACCACGACGAGGAGTGGGGCGTGCCCGTGGCCGACGAAACGCGCCTGTTCGAGAAGTTGGCGCTCGAAGGCTTTCAGGCCGGGCTGTCGTGGCTCACGATCTTGAAGAAGCGCGCCCGGCTGCGTGAGGTCTTCGCGGGTTTCGAGCCTGCCCGCGTCGCCCGCTTCGGTGCCGGCGACGTCGAGCGCTTGCTCGCCGATCCGGGCATCGTGCGCCATCGCGGCAAGATCGAGGCGGTGATCCACAACGCCCGCCGGGCGCTGGAGCTGCAGGACCGCGCGGGCTCGCTCGCGGCCTTCCTTTGGGGGTTCGAGCCGTCCGCGGACGAGCGGCCGGCGCGCCTCGACGCCGCGACCGCGGCAACGCTGACCCACAGCCCGGCCTCGCGGGCGCTGAGCGCGGCGCTCAAGAGCGACGGCTGGCGCTTCATCGGTCCGACGACGGCTTACGCCTTCATGCAGGCGATGGGGCTCGTAAACGACCACGTCGAGGGCTGTCACCTGCGCGAGGCGGTGGCAGCGGCGCGGGCCGCGTTCACTCCTCCCGGTCGGTGAGCCGCGACGGCATGCGCCGGGTCGCCACCGGTCCCGTGTCGAAGAGCCCCGGCTGATCGCCCCAACCGTCCCAGCCGGGCCGGCTCGCGCGGGCGAACATCTCGAGATAGGGGCCGTCCACCAGGCGCTCGATGCGCTCGTGCACGACCTCTGGCTTGCGGGAGTGCTCGCGCCGCGGCGCCACCACGAGCTTCTTGACGTCGCCGTGGAGCCGCTTGGGCTTGCCGCGGGTGCCCAAAAGGCAGGGCTCCGGATTGGCCCGGGTCCAAAACCCCATGCCGGTGAAGAAGTCGCGCTCCTCGAACCAGAACCTGCCGCCGGCTTTGGCGTTGAGCTTGGCCCAGTAGAAGCCGACGGTCTTGTAGGTGAAGCCCCAGGCCGCCATCACCTCGACCGCCTGCGGTAGGCACGGGTCGGTCGCCCAGAGCAGGAGCACGGCGTCCGGGGCGGCCCACTCGGCGACCGGCAGCGCCTTGATGCCGGCGAGATCCAACGTGTCGTAGTGGGCGTCGGCGCTGCGCCCCTTGCCCTTGGCCGAGTAGGTGGCGAAGGACCAGGGCGGATCGGCGTAGACGACGCGGTAGGCCCCGGCGCGGGGCGGCGGTTGCACGGTCGCGGCTTCCTCGTCGGGTGGCCGGCGCCATCGACCACGGCGCGCCGTGAGCGTCAACGACCGGGACGGGGCGGAACCCGTTCGCGCCGGCCCGTGTTGTACGGTGATGGCACGAAACTCGATCCGCGCGGGCCTCGTCGAGCGCGTCACCGCGCACATGAATCCGACGGTTTTCTTCGGCTCGGCCGCGCTCGTCGTGGTCTTCGTGCTCATCGGTGGCCTGTTCACCGAGACCGCTGCGGCGGTGTTCGAAAAAACTCAACACAACATCTCGCGATTTCTCGGTTGGTACTACGTTCTCGTGGTCTCGGCCTTCCTCGTCGTGCCGGTCACGCTGTTGTTCTTCCCGGTGCGGCGGGTCCGGATCGGTGGTGCCGAGGCCCGGCCCGAGTTCTCGCGCTTCGGCTGGTTCACCATGCTGTTCGCGGCCGGCATGGGCATCGGCATCGTCTTCTACGGCGTCGCCGAACCGTTGCTGCACTACGACAACCCGCTGCGGGCCGAACCGCGCAGCCAGGAGGCGCTGTTGGAGGCGATGCGCCTCAGCTACTTCCATTGGGGCCTGCACGCCTGGGGCATCTACATCGTGCTCGCGCTCGCCATCGCCCACGCCCATTTCAATCGCGGCCTGCCGCTGGCGCCGCGCTCGGCGATGGAGCCGCTGATCGGCGAGCGCATCCACGGCCCCATCGGCGACGCCGTCGACATCCTGTGCACCGTCGGCACGCTGTTGGGCGTGGCGACCTCGTTGGGCCTCGGCGCCATGCAGGTCAACGCCAGTCTCGACGTCTTTTTCGGCTGGCCCGAAAGCCTGGCGCTTCAGGTCTCGATCATCGCCGTCATCACCGCCGCCGCCACGACCTCGGTGGTGCTCGGGGTCAAGAAGGGCATCCAGCGCCTGAGCCAGACCAACATGGTGCTGGCGTTCCTTTTGTTGCTCTTCGTCTTCGTCGCCGGGCCGACGCTCTACGCCCTCGAGCTCTTCGTTTCGTCGCTCGGGTTCTATCTGCAGAAGCTGCCGCAGGCGAGCCTCTACCTCGAGCCCGGCTCCGACAGCACCTGGCAGGTGACCTGGACCCTGTTCTATTGGGGGTGGTGGATCTCGTGGTCGCCCTTCGTCGCGGTGTTCGTCGCGCGCATCTCCAAGGGCCGGACGGTGCTGGAGTTCATCCTCGGCGTGCTGCTGGTGCCGTCGCTGGTCACCTTCTTCTGGTTCGCCACCTTCGGCGGCGCTGCGCTGCACCTGGAGATCGAGCAGGGCGCGGGACTGATCGACGCGGTCGGCCAGAACGTCTCGACCTCGCTGCAGCGGCTTTTGGCCGAATTGCCCTTCGCATCGCTCACCACCGCGCTCGCCACCGCGGTCATCGCGATCTTCTTTGTGACGTCGTCCGATTCGGGCTCGTTCGTCGACGACATGGTGACCTCGGGCGGCGATCCGAACCCGCCGCGCCCGCAGCGGGTGTTCTGGGCGGTCTCCGAAGGCCTGGTCGCGGCGACGCTGTTGTTGATGGGCGGGCTCAGCGCCATCCGCAACGCCGCCATCAGCCTCGGCCTGCCGATGTCGCTGGTGCTGGTGGCGGCGACCGTGGCGCTGTGGAAGAGCCTGGCCGCCGATCCGATGGTGCGTCGGGTCGGCCGGCCGACCCGACGCACCATCGGATC
>CAZCVH010000032.1:0-13807 GCA_964502115.1 uncultured Geminicoccaceae bacterium | reverse complement strand
CGACGCCGGCGTCGAGGCGTTCTTCGATCACGTCTACGGCCGCACCAACCCCAAGGGCTGGCACGTCGAGTGGTGGCACCACACCGGCGGCTGCCGGCGCGTGGTCAAGGTCGTGCGCCACACCGTCAGCCATGCCGTGCACTGGACCGGCTGGCCGCACGAGCCGCCCGAGCTGCCGGAGGAGGAGGCGTGACCGCCCCGTTCCGTCTGCCGGGCGCCGCACCGCGCCGCAGCCTGCGCTTTCGTTTCGACGGGCGTGCGCTGGAGGGCGTCGAGGGCGACACCCTGGCCTCGGCGCTTTTGGCCCACGGCGTCCACCTCGTCGCCCGCTCCTTCAAGTACCACCGCCCGCGCGGGCTCCTCGCCGCCGGCGAGGAGGAGCCGAACGCGCTGGTCGAGCTGCGCACGGGCGCGCGGCGCGAGCCCGACACGCGGGCGACCGAGATCGAGCTGTTCGACGGCCTCGTGGCGACCAGCCAGAACCGCCGCGGTCCCCTCGCCTTCGATGCGATGGCCGTGAACCAGGCCTTCGCGCCGTTCCTCAAGGCCGGCTTCTACTACAAGACCTTCAAAGGCCCGGGCCGGGCCTGGGAGACGCTCTGGGAGCCGCTCATCCGCCGCGCCGCCGGGCTCGGCCGCGCCGCCCGCGAGGCGGACCCGGACGCCTACGAACAGGCGCATCTGCACTGCGACGTGCTGGTCGTCGGCGGCGGCCCGGCGGGGCTCGCGGCGGCGGACGCCGCCCGATTCAGCGGTGCGCGCGTCGTGCTGGCGGAGCAGCGCTCGACCCTCGGCGGCACGCTCCAGGCCGAGGCCGCCGGCCTCGACGACTGGGTCGCCGCCATCGAAGCCGGTTTCGACGGCGACGACGCGCGCCTCATGACCCGCACGACCGTCGCCGGCTATTACGACCACGACGTGCTGGTGGCGGTGGAGCGGGTCGCCGACCACCTCGTTCGGCCCGAGCCGCACCAGCCACGCCAACGGCTCTGGGTGATCCGCGCCCGTGAGGTCGTGCTCGCCACCGGCGCGCACGAGCAGCCGCTCTTGTTCGCCCACAACGACCGGCCCGGCATCATGCTGAGCGGGGCGGTGCGCCACTACCTCCACGCGCACGGCGTCGTGCCCGGCCGCCGCATCGTCGTCGCCACCGCCACCGACGACGGCTACCGCACGGCCCTCGACCTCGCCCGCGCCGGTGTCGAGGTGCCGGCGATCGTGGACGCGCGCACGCAGCCGGGCGCCGCCGCGGCCGAAGCCGAGAGGGAGGGGATCGAGCTCTTGACCGGTCAAGTGCCGCTCCGCGCGCTCGGCAAGCGGCGCGTGCGCGGGCTCGAGGTGGGTCATCACGGCGACGAGCACCCCCAGCTCGTGACCGCCGACGCCGTCGCCGTCTCCGGCGGCTTCGCCCCGGCGCTGCACCTCGCCAGCCAGTCGGGGGCGCGGCCGGTGTTCGACGCGGCGATCGGGGCCTTCGTGCCGGGCGCGCCGGTGCAGCACGAGCGTTCCGCCGGCGCCGCCCGCGGCGTGTTCGACCTCCAGGCCTGCCTCGAAGACGGCCGCCGCGCCGGGCTGGAGGCGGCATCCGCCGCCGGCTTCGACGCGGACGCGCCACCCGCTCCGCCGACGGTCGAGCGGCGCACCGAAGCCCCGTTCGCGCCGCGCCACCTGCCGGCGAACGGCGACAAGGCCTTCGTCGATCTGCAGAACGACGTCACCGTCGCCGACCTGCGCCTCGCCGTGCAGGAGGCCTACGGCCGCACCGAGCACGCCAAGCGCTACACCACGCTCGGCATGGCCACCGATCAGGGCAAGACGGCCGGGCTGAACGGCCTCGCCGTTCTGGCCGAGGCCAGGGGCTGCACGATCGGCGAGCTCGCGCCCACCACCTTCCGCCCGCCCTACACGCCGGTGGCCGTCGGCGCCTTCGCCGGCCACGAGCGCGGCACGGACTACCAGCCGATCCGCCGCACCGCGATGCACCGCGCGCACGAGCGGCTGGGCGCGGTCTTCGGCGAGGCCGGGCACTGGCTGCGGCCGCGCTGCTATCCTCGCGGCGACGAAAGCCTGATGGCGGCCGCCGCGCGCGAGGCCATCGCGGTGCGCGCGAGCGTCGGGCTCTGCGACGTCTCGACGCTCGGCAAGATCGAGCTCCGCGGCCCCGACGCCCGCGAACTCTTGAACCGCGTCTACGTCAACGCCTGGTCGAAGCTGGCGGTGGGCAAGGCGCGTTATGGGTTGATGCTGCGCGAGGACGGCGTCGCGCTCGACGACGGCACGACCTCGTGCCTCGCCGACGACCACTTCGTCATGACGACGACGACGGCGAACGCGGCGAAGATCCTCCAGCACCTGGAATTTTTACACCAGACGGCGTGGCCCGAGCTCGACGTCGCCCTCGCTTCCGCCACCGAGCAGTGGTGCGCGATGGCGCTCGCCGGCCCACGGGCGCGCGCCGTGCTCGAGCTCGTCCTCGACGGCGCCGACGTCTCCAACGCCGCCCTGCCCTTCATGGGGCTCTTGGAAAGCAGCGCCGGTGGCGCGCCGGTGCGCGTCTTCAGGATCAGCTTTTCGGGCGAACTGGCCTTCGAGCTCGCCTGTCCTTGGGGCTACGGCGAGGCGTTGTGGGAGCGGGTGCTGCGCGCGGGTGCCGGCTTCGACATCACGCCCTACGGCAGCGAGGCGCTCGCGATCCTCAGGATCGAAAAGGGCCACGCCGCCGGCCAGGAGTTCGACGGCCGCACCACCGCGGGCGATCTCGGCATGGCGCGCCTGGTCAGCGCCAAGAAGCGCTGCGTCGGCCGAACGCTGGCCGAGCGCCCCGGCCTCGCCGATCCCGAGCGGCCGTCGCTCGTGGGCCTGGTGCCGGTGGCTACCGACCAGCAGCTGCGCGGCGGCGCGCACCTGGTCGAGGATCCGGCAGACGCCCGCACCGCCAGCGATCTCGGCTGGACCAGCTCGGTGCACTGGAGCCCGCATGTCGGCGCCTGGATCGCGCTGGCCTTCGTCGCCGGCGGGCTCGAGCGCTGGGGCGGCAGACGCTTGTGGGCGGTCTATCCCTTGAAGGACGAAGCGGTGGAGGTCGAGGTCCGCGCCCCCTGCTTCGTCGATCCCGAAGGGGTGCGGCTGCGTGGCTGAGCTCGCCCGTCGCTTCCCGCTCGACGGCGTCGCGCGCCCCGGCGCGAACCCCGAAGGCGTGACGCCGCAGGTGACGCTCACCGTCCGCAACGGCGTCGCCCACGTCCTCGTCCTCGCCCGCCGGTGCCGCGCCGACGAGGCGGCGGCGCGGCTCGGGGTCGCCGCCGCGCCGGGCCGGGCGACCGTCGTCGACGACCTCGTCGCCTGTCCGACCGCACCGGGGCAGTGGGCGGTCATGACCGACTGGGGCGACGACGGCGGTCTCGCGGCTCGGCTGCGCGCGCGGCTGGGCGACGCCGGCCATGTCAGCGAGCAGAGCCACGGCCGCCAGACGGTGCGCATCGGTGGACCGCGGACGCGCGAGGTCCTCTCCCGGCTGTGCACGCTGGATCTGCACCCGCGGGTCGCCGGCCCGACGTTCTGCGCGCAGGCGCCGATCGCCGGCGTCGCCGCGCTGATCCATCAGCTGGATGGGGCCCCGACCTTCGACATGGGGGTCTACGCCGGCTATGCGGAGGCTTTCTGGGGCCGCCTCACGACGAGCGCCGCGCCCTTCGGCTATCTCGTCGCCGTCGAACGGGTGGGATCATGAGCGATCATCGCCGCTTTCGCCTCACCCTCGCCTGCGTCGACCGGCCGGGCATCGTCGCCGCGGTCGCCACCTGCATCTTCGAGCAGGTCGGCAACATCATGGAGAGCGCGCAGTTCCACGACCCGGAGACCGGCGGTTTCTTCATGCGGGTGGTCTTCGCCGCCCCGCCGCGGCTGTCGCTGGAGCATTTCCGCTTCGCGCTCGATCCCGTGGTCAAGCGCTTCGACATGCGGGTGGAGCTCACCGACGGCGACCGCCGGCCGCGCGTGCTCATCCTGGTGTCCCGCTTCGACCATTGCCTCGAGGATCTGCTCTACCGCCACCGCATCGGCGCCCTCGCCGCCGACATCACCGCGGTGGTCTCCAACCACGCGGCCTGCCGGCACAGCGTCGAGGAGCACGGCCACGTCTTTCACCACTGGCCGATCACGCCCGCGACCAAGGCCGAGCAGGAGGCCCGCCTGTTGGCCCTGGTCGACGAGAGCGAGACCGATCTGGTCGTGCTCGCCCGCTACATGCAGGTGCTGTCCGACAAGGCCTCGCAGCGGCTCTACGGCCGGGCGATCAACATCCACCACTCGTTCCTGCCGAGCTTCAAAGGCGCCAGGCCCTATCACCAGGCCCACGCCCGCGGCGTGAAGCTCATCGGCGCCACCGCACACTACGTCACCGGCGATCTCGACGAGGGTCCGATCATCGAACAGGAGGTCGAGCGCGTGCACCACGCCATGGCGCCGGACGACCTCGTCGCCGCCGGCCGCGACATCGAGAGCCGGGTGCTGGCGCGCGCCGTCAACCTCCACCTCGAGCAACGGGTGCTGTTGAACGGGACGAAGACCGTCGTCTTCACCTGACCGCGCCTCAACGCCGGTCGTCGTCCTCCCGCTGAGCGCGGCGGACCTTGCGCAACTCCCAAAAGGCGAAGCCGAGCACCAGACCGAAGACGATCAGGATCTCGATCAGGACGACGACGCCGTCCACTCCGCCTCCGCCAGTTCGCTCAGCGCGCAGCCGCGCGTGGTCCGGATACGATAGGCTCGGTCGCGCTCGGCCATGGCGTGGATGACGTTGACCATGCCGTCGATCCCGACCTGACGTTCGCTTCGCACCGGCGCCGGCGCCGCCGCCACGGCGTCCACCAGAAAGCTCACCTCGGCGAGCGCCGGCACGTCGATCGGCCGCCGCGACCAGGCGAGACAGTCGGCGAACGCGCCGGCGAGGAGCTGCACCTTGCGGCGCGTGGAGACGACGGCGCGCCCGCGCGACGGATCGCAGTCCTGCGCCTCCACCGCTCGGCCGATCTCGCGGTAGATCCGTCTCGCCGCGTGGATACCCGGCCGACAGCCGGACGGCAGGGCGTCGATCCCCGGTGCCGCCCGCTCGTAGAGCCCATCGGCGCACGCCAGGAGCCGACGCACCACCCGGCGCAGGCGGGCGTCGTAGACCGGCTCGGCCAGCCATCCGTCCGGATCGAGGCCCGCCTCTTCCATCCACGCGCGCGGAAGGTAGAGCCGCCCCTCGCGGGCGTCGTCGGCGACGTCGCGCGCGATGTTGGTGAGCTGCATCGCCACGCCGAGATCGCAGGCGCGCGCGACCACCGCCGGCTCGCGCGCCCCCATCAGCACCGCCATCATCGCGCCGACGGCGCCGGCCACCCGCGCCGAATAGGCGTAGACCCCCGCTAGGTCGTCGTAGCGCCGACCCTCGGCGTCCCAGGCGAGACCTTCGAGCAGCGCCTCCGGCAACGCGCGCGGCAAGGCGTATTCGTAGACGACGCAGGCAAAGGCGCGGTCCACCGGATCGGGCAGAGGACGGCCCTCGTAAGCGCGGTCGAGCCGCATCCGCAGGCGCTCGACCGCCTCGCGCTCGCCGCCGTCGAGATCGACGGCGTCGTCGGCGACTCGGCAGAAGGCGTAGAGCGCGTAGGCCGGCTGGCAGACCTCGCTCGGGAGCACCTTCGACGCGGCGAAAAAGCTCTTCGAGCCGTCACAGATCAGCGCACGGCACGCCGCATGGTCGGCCCAACCGGCGTCAGGGGGCTCAAACGAGGGCTGCAGCATCGGGCACCACCGTATCCAAGACCTTGGCTGAACTCACCACGCCCGGCAGGCCCGCGCCCGGATGCGTGCCGGCGCCGACGAAGTAGAGCCGGTCGACGTCCTCGCTGCGATTGTGCGGGCGAAACCAGGCGCTCTGCCAGAGCACCGGCGCCAGGCTGAAACCGGCGCCCTTGTACGACAGCAGCCGGTCGCGGAAGTCGAGGGGCGTCGCCACCCGCGAGGTGACGACGTGGTTCTCCAGCCCCGGCAGCAGGGTCTGCGACAGCGCCGCCTCGACGCGGCGGCGGAACGGCTCCGCCTGCTCGGCCCAGTCGACGTCGCCGTCGAGGTTGGGCACCGGCACCAGCGCGTAGAAGCTGTCGCAGCCCGCGGGCGCCATCGACGGGTCGCCCGCGCTCGGCCGGTAGAGGTAGAGGCTGAAGTCGTCGGCCAGCTTCTTGTGCTTGAAGATGTCGTCGATGAGCCCGCGATAGCGCGGACCGACGCTGATGGTGTGGTGGTGGACGTCCTCGTAGCGGCGGTCGGTGCCGAAATACCAGACGAACAGGCCGTTGGAGTACTGCATGCGGTCGAGACGGCCGTCGGTCCACTTGCGGCGCGCCTCCGCCGGCAGCAGATGACGGTAGGTCCAGGCGACGTCGGCGTTGGAGACCACGACATCGGCGTCGATGCTTTCCCCGGTCTTCAGCCGCACGCCGGTGGCGCGCCCGCCGTCGACGGTGATCTCGGCGACCTCGGTGTCGAGCCGAACGCTGTTGCCCCGACCCGTCACCAGGTCGGCCAGGCCCTGCACCAGCGCGCCCGTGCCGCCCATCGTGTAGTGCACCCCACCGATGCGCTCGAGGTGCGAGATCAGGGCGTAGACCGAGGTCACGTTGAACGGGCTGCCGCCGACGAACAGCGGGTGGAAGCTCAAGACGAAGCGCAGCTTCTCGTTGCGCACGTAGCGGGCGACGTGGCCGTAGACCGAGCGCTCGCCGCGCAGGCGTGCCAAGCCGGGCGCGATCTTGACCATGTCCCACAAGCTGTCGAAGGGGATGTGGCCCATCTCCTCGAAGCCGACGCGGTACATCGGCTCGCTGGCGCGGATGAAGCGCTCCCAGCCCCGCTCGTCGGCGGGATCGAGCCGGCGGATCTGCGCGCGCATGCGCTCCTCGTCGGCGCTGCAGTCGAAGACGTCGCCGTCGGCGAAGCGCACCCGGTAGAACGGATCGAGCGGCACCAGCGTGACGTCGTCGGCCATCCGCCGGCCACAGAGCCGCCAGAGCTCTTCGAAGATCCAGGGGGCGGTGACGATGCTCGGGCCGGCGTCGAAGCGGAAGCCGTCCTGCTCGAAGGCGTAGGCGCGGCCGCCGGGTGCGGCCAGTTTCTCGAGGACGGTGACGCGATAGCCCCGCGCTCCGAGCCGGATGGCGGCGGCGAGCCCGCCGAAACCGCTGCCGACGACGATCGCGTGCGGGCGCGGATCGGCGGTCTCGGCGGGGGCCTGGGGGCGCTCAAGCTCTGTCAACATAACCTGACGCCTACACCGAACCGTTGTGTAAATCTACATGGACAATCTGACGGACCGGCGTCAAGCCGCGGCCGCGACGCCTGCCGCCGCCGCCTCGCGCCGGATCAGCTCGGCGACCGTTTCGGGCGCCTCCTCGTGGGCCAGATGGCCGAGCTTGGGCAGGCGCACGATCCGAGCCGCGGGCTGAAAACCCTGCACCTTTTCGGCGTCGGCCGGCGCGACCGCGGCGTCGTTGTCCGCCGCGACGAGGACGAGCGGCGTCGTGAGCCGCGGCAGGTCGCCGTCGAGCGTCTCGAGATCCCAGCCCGCCATCATGCCCAGCGCCGCGCCGACATGCGCCGGCCGCCGAGCGAGCTTGGCGTAGAGGTCGAGGGCCTCGGGCTCCAGGATCGAGCCCGAACGCTCGACGATGCGCGCCGCGGCGGCGCGGTCGCCCATGCGCCAGGCGAACAATCGCGGCGTGAAAGGATTCAAGAAGAGCAGCTTGGCGAGCGAGGAGGCGATCGGGCCGGCGGCCTCGCCGCCGAAGGGGATGAGCGCGCCGTTGAGACTGACGATCAACCCGGCGTGCAGCTGGTCGTCGAGCGCCATGCGCACGAGCACCGCGGCACCGGCCGAGTGACCGGCCGCCGCCGCGGGTTCCAGACCCAGCCGATCCAAGAGCTTGCGCAAGGCCGTGGCCATGCCGGCGAGCGTCAGCGTGCCGACCGGCGGCGGCTCGGTGAAGCCGTGACCGGGCAGGTCCGGGGCCACCACGGTGAAGTCGCGCGCCAACATGGGCGCGAGATCGCGCCAGGAATGGGTCGCCGCGCCCGTGCCGTGCAGGAGCAGGATCACCGGCCCCGCCCCCATCACCTGCACGTGCCAGCGAAAGCCCGCGGCCTCGACGAAGCGGCTGGCGTCGCGATTGGGCCAATCGCGGCCTTCGCGCTCCCACAACGGGCGCTCGCCTTCGAAGTAGAAATTCATGCCGTACCCCTTACGCCCCTTCCGGCGCGGAAGATGGGCGCCGCGGAGCCGGCCGAGCAACCCGCGCTTAGGCCGCACCGCGCTCGCCGTCGGTGGCGGCGCGCACGGCGGTCGAAAGCGTCTGGGCATCGGCGCGCGGCAGCGGCAGGTAGGCGCCGGCCATGGCCTGCGCGATCTTCTCCGCCGCCGGGTGCGGCCGGTTCGAGACGTCGACCACGAGCGAGGTCAACGCCGCGAGCCGGATCGCCGTCGCCGACTGCAGCGCGTCCTCGCCGGCCCGGCCGCGGCCGGCCGTACCGTCGCGGGCGATGTTGGCGCGGCCGTCGGTGAGCAGCACGACCGCCGGCGTCTGGCCGCGCCGCTTGACCGTCTCGGCGAGGGCGAGCGCGGCGTCGAGCCCCGCCGCCAAGGGCGTACCGCCCCCGCCCGGCAGGCCCGTGATGCTGTTCTTGGCACGGGTGAGCGAGCGCGTAGGCGGCAAGAGCAGCTCGGCGGTCCTGTTGCGAAAGGCGATGAGCGCGACGTGGTCGCGGCGGGTGTAGCAGTCGGCCAGGAGCAGCTCGACCGCGCCCTTGGCCTCGGCGAGGCGGTGCAGCGCCGCCGAGCCCGAGGCGTCGACCACGAAGATCGCCGCACTCTCGTTGCGCTGCTTGAAGCGGGTGATGCGGAAGTCGTCGCGGCGCACCTGCACCCGCGTCGGCGACGCGCCCGCCTCGCGCCGCCGCAGCGGCTGCCAGGGGGCGGCGGCGCGCAGCGTCTCCACGACGTTGAGACGCACACCCCGGCCGGGCTCGCCGCGGCGGGTGCCGATCGGCCGACCGCGCCGGTTGGTCGGCGCGAGCGCGCCCGACACACCCGCCGCTCCGCTCTGCGCCCGTGCCGAAAGCCCGGCCTCGAGCGCCCTCATCAGCTCCTCGGGGATGGCCGCCTCGGCGGCGTCGATCACGACGTCTTCGAGCGGCTGATCCGGAGTGGGCTTCTCCTCCTGCTCGTCAGGCTGTTCGTCGGGTTCGCCTTCGGGCGGTTCGGGCTCGTCCGGCGGCGCCTCCTCGTCCTCCGCGGGCGGCAGGCAGGTGGCGCGCGGGCCCAGCACCAGCCGCGCGGCGACGGCGGCCGCCTCCTCGTCGACGGTGTCGCTCTCCATCAGCGCGGCGGCGGCGCGGGCCACCCGCACGGCCAGGAGCGGCGCGCGCAAGGACACGATGCCGAGTGCGGCGGCGGCCTTGCAGAAGGCGTCCGGGAGATCCGCCGGTGCCGTGATCCGGGCGAGGCGCTCGCGCGCGGCGACGACGTCCTCGGCCGTCAGCGGCGACGGCTCGCGGCCGTCGCGCCAGGCGAGATCGGTGAGATCGAGGGTCAAGGCGAGCCGATCGGCGATCGCCGCCGGCAGCCGCTCCTCGGGCTCGGCCCCCTCGTCGAGCGCGACGACGCCGATCCGCGCCGGCATGCGCAGACCGAGGCCTTCGCGCTCGACGGTGAGCTCGCCGCGGTCCAGCGCCCGGGCGAGCTGCGCGGTCACCCCGCCCGCCAGCCGCTCGGCCATCGGCACGATCACGAGCCCACCGTCGGCGTCGGCCAACAGCCCGCGCTCGGCGACCGGCTTGCCGGCCTTGAGCGTGGCGGCGAGATCGAGCCCGCCGAGGAGGCGGTCCTCGGTGACGTGGGCCGGCAGGCGCCGGCGCGGCATGTCCAGGGGAAGGAGCGCGCCGAGCGCCTCCAGCCAGGCCTCGCGCACCGGCCCCGGCCGCGCCCGGATCGCGGCACCGGTGCCGGCGGGGTCGACGGCTACGAGCGCGGCGGCGAGCAGCGCGTCGCCCCAGCGCGCGCGGGCGCGTCCCGCCGAGTCGTCGATCGCGACAGCCTCGTTCAAGCCGAAAACACCTCCTCCAACGCACGCTCGACGCGCACGGTCGAGCCGGCCTCGTCGAGCGGGTTGCGGCGCAGGCGGTGGCGCAGCGCCGAGGGCGCCACCCGCTTGAGATGGGCGTCGGCGACGGCGGGATCGCCGTCGAGGGCGGCGACGGCGCGGGCGGCACGCACCAGCGTGAGCTCGCCGCGCAGGCCGTCGGTACCGAGCTTGAGGCAGAGCTCGCTCGCGCGCTCGAGCGCAGCCTCGGAGACGATCACCTCCTTCACCCGCTCGCGACCGTCGAGGACCCGCTTGCGCAACTCGGTCTCCTCGCGCTTCCACTGGCCGAGAAAGGCCTCCGGATCGCGCTCGAAGGCGTCGCGACGGCGCACGACCTCGATACGCGTCGCCAGATCGTTCGGCGTCTTGACCTCGACCGAGAGGCCGAAGCGGTCCAAGAGCTGCGGGCGCAGCTCGCCCTCCTCGGGGTTGCCGGAGCCGACCAGCACGAAGCGGGCGGGGTGGCGGATGCTCACCCCCTCGCGCTCGACCACGTTCTCGCCCGAGGCGGCGACGTCCAAGAGCAGATCGACCAGATGGTCTTCGAGCAGGTTGACCTCGTCGATGTAGAGAAAGCCGCGATGCGCGCGCGCCAGGAGGCCGGGCTCGAACGCCTTCTCGCCCTGGGTCAGCGCGCGTTCGAGGTCGAGCGCGCCGACGACGCGGTCCTCGGTGGCGCCGAGCGGCAGGTCGACCACCGGCACCGGCACCTGGCGCTTCTTGCGCCGGCCGGCCTCGACGACGGGGCAGCCCGGCACGCAGGACTTGCGGTCGTGGGCGGGATCGCAGTTGTAGGGGCAGCCGTCGACCGCGTGCATCGGCGGCAACAGCGCCGCCAGCGCGCGGATCGCCGTCGACTTGCCGGTGCCGCGGTCGCCGAAGACGAGCACGCCACCGACGCGCGCCTCGACGGCGGCGATCTCCAGCGCCAGCTTCATCTCGTCTTGAGCGACGATGGCGGCGAAGGGGAAAACGGGTGCCATGTTCACACACACCCCGCGACGATCAAGCCGTCCATCCCAGCTCCATCACGTGTGCCCCGCGGGGCCTCGGGCGGAGCGTCGTCGCGCGCGCCCGGCGGCGAGTCAACGCCGTTGCGGTCGCGGCGCAAGCGGCGCTCCGTCGTTCCTTCGATCGACGGCGCCCGGGCCGGGCGCCGCGATCGGCCCGATCGCCTCAATCGGTTCTCACCACCCCCTCGCGGCGCGGGTCGGCGCCGCCGAGGAGCGTGCCGTCGCGGACCATGATGGCGTGCAGCCCGCTGGTGAGGGCGCGGATCTCGACTACGTGGCCGCGCTCGCGCAGCTCGGCCGCGAACGACGCCGCCTCGGTGCCTTCTTCGAGATCGGTGGTGCCGCCGCGGTTGACGACGTGGCCGATCTCGACCGCCTGCTGGGGCTCCATGCCCCAATCCAGCATGCCGAAGAGCGACATCGCGGTGTAGCCGATGATGCGCGAGCCGCCCGGCGAACCGGTGAGGACGTAGGGCGCGCCGTCGCGCATGACGATCGTCGGGCTCATCGACGAGCGCGGCCGCTTGCCGCCCTCGACTCGATTGGCGACCGGGCGGCCGTCGACCTCGGGTCTGAAGGAGAAGTCGGTGAGCTCGTTGTTGAGCAGAAAGCCCGCGGTCATCAGCCGCGAGCCGAAGCCGGTCTCGATCGTGGTCGTCATCGACAGCGCGTTGCCGGCGGCGTCGACGACGGCGAAATGGCTGGTGCCGGGCGGTTCGGGCTGATCCTGCGGCGCGAAGGTCGGCAGGCCGCGGCGCGGCGGAAAGCCGGCGCGGGCGTCGGGGTTGGCGGCGTCGCGGTCGAGCCGCTGGGTGCGCAGGGTGAGGTAGACCGGATCCAAAAGGCCCGCGACCGGGACGTTCACGTAGTCGGCGTCGGCCATGTAGACGGCGCGGTCGGCGAAGGCGAGCCGGCTCGCCTCGGCGATCAGGTGCGCCGCCTCGACGCCGTAGCCCATGCGCGGCATATCGATGTGCTCGAGCATGCCGAGGATCTGGCCGACGGTGAGCGCGCCCGAGCTCGGCGGCCCCATGCCGCAGACGTCGAGCCCGCGATAGCCGGCGCAGACCGGATCGCGCTCCACCACCTCGTAGGCTTCGAAATCGGCGAGCGTGAGGATCCCGCCGGCGTCGGTGGTGGTGGCGACGACGGCCTCGGCGATGCCGCCGTCGTAGAACGGTGCGCTGCGCGCCTGCTGCAGGCGCCGCAGGGTGGCGGCGTAGGCCGGGTTGGTCAGCGTATCGCCGGCCTCGATGGCCTCGCCGGCCGGAAAGAAATACTCGCGTGTCGGCTCGAAGCGGTCGAGCTCGGGCGCGTCCGCGACCGAGGCGGCCAGGCGCGGGGTCACCTCGAAGCCGTCCTCGGCGAGCGCGATCGCCGGCCTGAGCAGCTCGGCCCAGTCCCGCGTGCCGTAGCGGGCGTGGACGACGTCGAGGAGCTTCGGCGTGCCGGGCACACCGACCGAGCGCCCGCCGACCAGCGCCTCCCAGAACGGCAGCGGCTCGCCGTCCATGCCGGTGAAGTAGTCGCCGTCGGCCGCCATCGGCGCGGTCTCGCGGGCGTCGAAGGTGGTGAGCTCGCCGCTCGCGGCGTCGTAGTAGACCAGGAACGCACCGCCGCCGAGCCCGGAGGACTGCGGTTCGACGAGGCCGAGCACCGTCTGCATCGCGACCATGGCGTCGGCCGCGTTGCCCCCGTCGCGCAACACCTCGATGCCGGCCTCGGCGGCGAGCGGGTTCGCCGCCACCACCATGCGCTCGTCGGCCGCCGCCGCCGCTGCGCTGAACGCGATCATGGCGACCGCCGCGATCCACCCACGCCGCATGACGTCTCCTCCCCCTCGTTGGTGTCGGTACCCTAACGCGCCGCGAGCGCGCTGGCGACGGCGGCTCGCCCTTGTGCCGCCGGGCCGCGGGCGTATAACCCGCGCCCTCGTCCCCGCCTTCGTCATCGCAACGCCGAACCATGACCGATCTGCCCAAGCTCGAGCTCAAGCGCGGCCACGACCGCCGTCTGCGCGGCGGCGCGCCGTGGATCTTCGCCAACGAGGTGGCGATGACCGCGGAGGTGCGCGCCCTGCCGCCGGGTAGCCTGGCGCGGCTGGCGCTGCCGGGCGGGCGGCTCTACGGCCTGGTCCACGTCAACCCGCACGCCCTGATCGTCGCGCGCCTCGTGACCCGCAACCTCGACGCAAGGATCGAGGCCGGCTTCTTCGCCCGGCGGTTCGAGCGCGCGGTCGCGCTGCGCGAGCGCTTCACCCCCGGCGGGCACTACCGGCTGGTGCACGGCGAGGGCGACGGCCTGCCGGGGCTGGTGATCGACCGCTACGGCGACGTCGTCGTCGTCCAGCCCAACACCGCCGGCATGGACGCGGCGCTCGAAGCCATCCTCGACGGCGTGCGGCAGACCCTGGCGCCGGCGGGCATCGTCGTGCGCGCCGATGGCCGGGCGCGCGAGCGCGAGGGTCTGGAGACCGCGCCGCCGCGCGTCGAGGGCCGCGTCGACGCCCCGATCGCGGTGCGCGAAGGCGACCTCGTCGCGCTCGCGGATCCGATCGCCGGCCAGAAGACCGGGTGGTTCTTCGACCAACGCGCCAACCGCGCGACCATCCGC
>CAZCVH010000031.1:0-13818 GCA_964502115.1 uncultured Geminicoccaceae bacterium | reverse complement strand
GCGCTTCGAAGAGGAGCCGTTCCCCGAGATCCGCGCCGTGTTCTCGCTCCATCCGGAGCCCTTCACCTTGGTCGTGCGCGACGACACCGATGTCGAGAACTTCCCGGATCTGGCGGGTCTGCGCGTCAACGTGGGTAATCCGGGCTCGGGCACGCGCGCGACGATGAACGTCGTGCTCGATGCCTACGGCATGAGCATGGACGACTTTGCGCTCGCCGCCGAGTTCGCGCCCACGGAAATGGCGCGTCAGCTCTGCGACGGCAACATCGACGCCTTCGTCTACCCGGTCGGCCATCCTGCCGCCGCCATCGAGGAAGCGGCGACCACCTGCAACGCGCAGGTGGCCGACGTCGCCGGCGAGCCGATCGAGGCGCTCGTCGAAGAGCGCCCCTATTACGCCGTCGCCGAGATCCCGGGTGGGATGTATCCCGGCAACGAGGAGGGGGCCACGACCTTCGGCGTGCGCGCGACTTTCGTCAGCCGGCAGGAGGTGCCCGAGGACCTCGTCTATACCGTCGCCAAGGGGGTGATGGAGAACATCGACGACTTCCGCGATCTGCATCCCGCCTTCGCCGTCCTCGAGCCGGAGCAGATGGTCGAGGCCGGCCTCTCCGCGCCGCTGCATGCCGGCGCCGAGCGGGCCTACGAGGAACTTGGCTTGATGGAGTGATTCACGCACGGCCGGGCGCGGCAGGCGCGCCCGACCGGTCGTCGGGGATGTCGGGGCCGTGCCGGGCGCACGGCCCCTCGTCTTGAGGGAACCGCGCAGGATGGCGAGCGGAGCGGGGTCGTTCGAACGCGACGCGCCGGGCGCGCGCGACATCGTCGCCAAGGCCGACACCGGTGCCCGCGCCCCCGCCGGCTGGCAGGGCCGGTTGATCGTCGGGCTCTGCCTCGCCTGGTCGCTCTTTCAGCTCTACATCGTGTCGGCGCTGCCGACGACGCTGGCGACGCTGACCGGCGTCAGCTACTTCGCCAACATCATCACCGATTCGCGCTTCATCCACCTCGCCTTCGCGATGGGGCTGGCGACGCTCGCCTTTCCGCTCGGCCGCCGCGCCCCGCGCGACCGCGTCCCCGCCTATGACTGGGCGCTGTTCGTCCTCGCCGTGGGAGCGTGCCTCTACCTCGTGGTGTTCCGCGAGGCCATCGCCCAGCGCCCCGGCTTGTGGACCACCGGCGACCTGGTGGCCGCCACCATCGGCATGGGCTCGCTCTTCGTCGCGGTCTACCGCTCGCTCGGCCTGCCGCTCACGATCATCGCCGCCGTCTTCATGGCCTTCACGCTGTTCGGCGGCGAGTTCGCCTGGATCCGCGAGATCACCAACTACGGCGGGGCCTCCTACAGCCGCGCCATGGGGCACTACTGGATGCAGACCGAGGGCGTGTTCGGCGTCGCCCTCGGCGTCTCCACCTCGATGATCTTTCTGTTCGTGCTGTTCGGGGCGCTGTTGGAGCGCGCCGGCGGCGGCAACTGGTTCATCCAGGTGGCGATCGCGCTCCTCGGCGCGCTCCGGGGCGGGCCCGCCAAAGCGTCCGTCCTGTCGTCGGCGATGACCGGGCTGATCTCGGGCTCGTCGATCGCCAACACCGTCACCACCGGCACCTTCACCATCCCGTTGATGAAGCGGATCGGCTTTCCCGCCGAGAAGGCCGGCGCGGTCGAGGTGGCCTCCAGCACCAACGGCCAGCTCACCCCGCCGGTGATGGGCGCCGCCGCCTTCTTGATGGTCGAATATGTCGGCATCCCCTATATCGACGTCATCCGCCACGCCTTTTTGCCGGCGGTGATCTCCTACATCGCACTCCTCTACATCGTGCATCTGGAGAGCTTGAAGCTCGGTCTCGCCGGCATGGAGAAGCCGGGCCGCCGGATCGGCGTGGTGCTGATCGGGTTGCTCTTCCTTTCGGGCTTCATCTTGATGGCGGTGGTGACCGTCGCGGTCGTCGCGATCCGCCTGGCGCTGGAACCGTTGATGCCGGGGCAGTCGGTCTACGCCGCACTGGTGCTCCTCGCCGTCGCCTACGTCGCCATCGTCGGCTTCGCCGCGCGCTTCGCCGATCTCGTCCACGACGACCCCGAAGCGCCGGTGGTGCGCGCGCCGCGTCTCACGCCGACGCTCCTGGGCGGGCTCTACTTCGCGCTGCCGATCTTCGTGCTGGTGTGGAACCTGATGATCGACACCGGCCCTCTGGACCGGCTGTCGCCGGGCCTCTCGGCCTTCTGGGCGACGCTGGCGATGATGATCGTCGTCGTCACCCACCGTCCGTTGAAGCACCTGTTCCGAGGCGAGCCCGACGTGCTGGCGCAGGCGCGCGCCGGCTGGCACGATTTCGTCGCCGGCCTCGTCGCCGGGGCGCGCAACATGATCGGCATCGGCGTGGCGACCGGGGCGGCGGGGATCATCGTCGGCACCGTCTCGCTCACCGGCGCGCACCAGATCGTCGGCCAGGTCATCGAGGCCATCGCCGGCGACAACCTGGTGCTGCTGCTGCTGCTCGTCGCCGTTTTGAGCCTCATCCTCGGCATGGGGCTGCCGACGACCGCCAACTACATCGTGGTCTCGTCGCTGATGGCGCCGGTGATCGTCGGTGTCGGCGCCCAGGCCGGGCTCGTCGTGCCGCTGATCGCGGTCCATCTCTTCGTCTTCTATTTCGGCATCCTCGCCGACGACACGCCACCCGTCGGCCTCGCCGCCTACGCCGCCGCCGCGATCAGCCGCGGCGATCCCATCGGCACCGCCGTGCAGGGCTTCATGTACGACATCCGCACGGCGCTTCTGCCCTTCCTCTTCATCTTCAACACCGATCTGCTGCTGATCGGGGTCGGGCCGTTGCAGGCGATCTACGTCTTCGCCACCGCGCTGTTGGCCATGCTCTGCTTCGCCGCGGCGACGCAGGGCTATTTTTTCGCGCGCAGCCGGTGGTGGGAGACGGCGGCGCTGCTGCTCGTCGCCTTCACCCTCTTCCGCCCCGGCTTCTGGCTCGATCAGATCGAGGCGCCCTACGAGCGCTACACCGGCGCGGCGATCCTGGAGGCGGTGGCCGAACAACCCGAAGGCGAGCGCATCCGGCTCGTGATCGAGGGGCCGGACTTCGACAGCGGCCGGCCGCTTTCCATTACCATCGCGCCGGAGCTCGGCCCCCAGGCGCCGGGTGCCGAGCGCCTGGACCAGGTCGGGCTCACCGTCTACCGCGACGACGGCGCCATCCGCTTGGAGGAACCGTTCCCCGGCACGCCGTATTTCGAGCGCCTGGCCAACGAATTCGACTTCTACGGCCGCGAACCGGTCCGTATCCGCGAAGCGGAGGTCGAGCGCGAGCGCTGGCCCAAGGAGGTGTTCTACCTCCCGGCGCTGGCGCTCTTGGGGCTGGTGGTCGCGGTGCAGCGCCGGCGGCGAACCCAGCCCGCCTTTTGAGGACGACGGCGATGTTCAGCTCCATCCTCGTGGCCGTCGACCTGGCGGCGAACTCCGGCAAGCGGCGGGCGCTGGCCGTCGCCGCCGACATGGCACGGCGCTACGACGCCGAGCTCACCGTGATGACGGCGATCCCGGATTTCGGGATGTCGATCGTCGGCTCGTTTTTCGAGGCGGACTTCGCCGAGCGCGCGACGGCGGAGGTGGCGGCGAAGCTCCGCGACTTCTGCGCCGAGAACGTGCCCGAGGACCTCCGCCCGCACGAGCACGTCGCCCAGGGTCCGATCTACGACGCCATCCTGCGCGCGGCGCGCGAGCAGGGCTGCGACTGCATCGTCATGGGCTCGCACCGCCCGGAGCTGAAGGATTACCTGCTCGGGCCGAACGCGGCGCGCGTGGCCCGGCATGCGCCGTGCACGGTCATGGTCGTGCGGGATTGATCAGGGCGTGAACTCGGCGACGGGCGCCGTGGCGATGCCATCGGCGGCGCAGACCAACCCGCAGCTGGTGCGCCCCGGCGCCGCGTTCGGGTTCAGCAGACCGAGCAGCAGCATCGCGGCCGCGAAGGCGACGGCGGTGAGCGTGGTGCGGCAGCGGTGTGGCGTCGACATGCGGTCGACCTCGTCACGAGCGGGGGGCGGGCGAGATCAGTCTCACGAATTTCCGTTATCAAATCTATAACGCCTACGCTGCAGCGCAGCGGTGACGGACGACACCTGCGGCGTCACGCCGCTGCCCGAAGCGGAACCGTCGAGTGCCGCCGAGCGGGCGCACTGGCGCCCCGCCGCCGGCTGTGGCAGGCAACCCCCTCGCTCATGGTGCCGACGCGATCGGCGTCGTCTCGCTTTCGAGGACGCGTTCATGCTGGCGTGGTTCGACGGCCACAACGATTTGCTCTTGAAGCTCTGGCGTCGCGACGACGGCTCCGGGCGCATTTTCTTCGATGGCGACGGCAACGGTCACCTCGATCTCGCCCGCTGCCGCGCCGGCGGGTTCAAAGGCGGGCTGTTCGCCAGCTTCGTGCCGTCGCCGGCGGCGGATACGAACGGCTCGGCGAGGGCTCTCGCCACCGGCGAGGTCGACCGTGCCACGGCGCTCGCCGTGACCCTCGGCCAGGCCGGCCGCCTGCTGCGCCTCGTCGCCGCGTCCGACGGCGCGCTCGCCATGTGCACGAGCGTCGCGGATATCCGGCGCGCGATGGCCGAGGACCGGATCGCCTGCGTCTGGCACATCGAGGGGGCCGAGGCGATCGGCCCCGACCTCGAGGAGCTCGACGCCCTGGTCGCCGCCGGCCTGCGCTCGCTGGGCCCGTTGTGGAGCCGCCCGAACGTGTTCGGCCACGGCGTGCCCTTCAAGTATTTCGCCTCGCCGGACACCGGTCCCGGGCTCACCGACGCCGGCAAGCGGTTGGTGCGCGCGCTCGAGGCCAAGCGCGTGCTGGTCGACACCGCCCATCTCAACGAGCAGGGGTTTTGGGACGTCGCCGCCGTGGCCGAGCGCCCCTTCGTCGCCAGCCACGCCAACGCCCACGCCCGCGTGCCCTCGGCGCGCAACCTCACCGATCGCCAGCTCGACTGCCTGAAGGAACGCGACGGGCTGGTCGGCTTGAACCTGTCGGTGCCGGACCTGCGCCGCGACTGCAAACGCGTTCCGGACACCCCGCTCGGGGCGGTCGTCGCGATGTTCGATCATCTGATCGAGCGTGTCGGCGAGGATCGGGTCGCCCTCGGCTCCGACTTCGACGGGGCGACCATCCCGGCGGCCGTGGGCGGCGCCGACGGCCTGGCGACGCTGGGGCGGGCGCTGTTGGACGCCGGCTACGGCGAGACGCTGGTGGAGAAGCTGGCACACCGCAACTGGCTCGCGCTCCTGGAGCGGGTGTGGGGCGGTTGAGCCGAACGCCGCGGTCGCGGAGAGCGACGAGATGACGGTGCGGGTGGCGGTGGTGGGCTGCGGGCATTTCGGCCGGTACCACGCCCAGAAGTACGCCGCGGCGGCCGGTGTCGAGCTCGTCGCCTGCGTCGATTCCAATCCCGCCGCCGCGGCCCGGGTGGCCCAAGAGGTCGCCAGTTTCGCCACCGCCCGGCTCGACGACGTCATCGACCGCATCGACGCCGCCAGCGTCGCGGTGCCCACGCACGCCCATTACGACGTCGCCCGCGCGCTGTTGGAGGCCGGCAAGCACGTCCTGATCGAAAAGCCGCTCGCCGCCACCCGCGAGCAGGGCCGTATCCTCGTCGAGCTCGCCGAGGCGCGCGGCCGCATCCTGCAGGTCGGCCATCTCGAGCGGTTCAACGCCGCCATCCTGGCGCTCCGGGACGTCATCCGCGCGCCGCTGTTCGTCGAGAGCCATCGCCTCGGCGGCTTCGTGGCGGGCCGCGGCACCGACGTCTCGATCGTGTTGGATCTGATGATCCACGACATCGACCTCATCCAGGAGTTCGTCGGCCGGCCGCTGGTGAGCGTCGACGCCGTCGGCGTGCCCGTGCTCACCGACCAGGACGACATCGCCAACGCGCGGCTGCGCTTCGAGGGGGGCTGCACCGTCAACGTCACCGCCAGCCGGGTCAGCATGACCCCGCAGCGGCGCATGCGCCTGTTCCAGCACGACGCCTACATCGCCATCGACTTCCAGAGCCGCGAGGCGACGATCGCGCGCCGTGGCATCGGCAAGCCCTTGCCGATGCTGCCGGGCATCGGCGTCGAGGAGCGCCAGTTCGAACCCAACGACGCGCTCGCCCTCGAGATCGAGAGCTTCTTGAAGGCGATCGCCCGCGAGGCGCCGGTCACCGTCTCCGGCCGCGCCGGCCTGCGCGCGCTCGACACCGCGCTCTGGATCACCGAGGCGCTGCAGCGGCCGGGGGAGCCGGACGCCTGAGCCTGCGGCCGCGGCCGCGGTCGGCGCACGGTTCAGCCCGCGGCGGTGGCGCGTTGCGGCGTCAGCCCCAGCTTTTCGAACACGCTCTCGGGCGTCTCGCCGCGCTCGCGGAAATATCTGAGCGAGGCCGAGCGGTTGCGCTTGGCGAGCCGCTGGCCGTCGGCGCCGGCGACGAGGTTGTGGTGGTAGTAGTGCGGGGTCGGAAGGTCCAACAGCGCCTGCAACAGGCGGTGGATGTGGGTGGCGTGGAACAGGTCCTCGCCGCGCGTCACCAGCGTCACCTCCTGGGCGGCGTCGTCGACGGTCACCGCCAGATGGTAGCTGGTGGGGATGTCCTTGCGGGCGAGCACGACGTCGCCGAAGTCGCGGGCGCGACAGGCCTGCCAGCCGCCGCGGACGTCGTGCCAGAAGAGCGGGCCCGTGCGCTCCAGCGCGCGCGTCACGTCGAGCCGCCAGGCGTGGGGCTGGCCGTGGGCGATGCGGCGTTCGGCCTCGCTCGCGTCGAGCCCGCGGCAGGTCCCGGGATAGACCGGCTCGCCGGAAGGCGCGTGCGGCGCCCTCGCCGACTGCTGGATCTCGGTGCGGATCTGCTGGCGGGTACAAAAGCAGGGATAGACCAGCCCCTCACGCTTCAGCCGGGCGAGCGCCGCCTGATAGGCGTCGCCACGGGTGGACTGGCGCGCCGCCGGGGCTTCCCAGCGCAGCCCCAGCCAGCGCAGGTCGTCGAGCATCGCCTGTTCGAACTCGGCGCGGCAGCGGGTGTGGTCGATGTCCTCGATGCGCAACAAAAAGCGCCCGCCGCAGGCTTGCGCGGTCTGTTGGGCGAAGAGCGCCGAGTAGGCGTGACCGAGGTGCAACAGGCCGGTGGGGCTGGGCGCGAACCGGGTGACGAACGGCGGCTCGCCGGCGTCGGGCAGGGGCACCACGTCTTCGCCGCGCAGCATGGGCTCTCCGCAAGATGCCGCAGGGGTGCTACACGCCCCCTTTCTTGAACGGCCGGCGGCGGCGGCACAAGGTTTCATCGCGCCGCCCCCGTGCAACCTCCGCGAGGGAGACCGCCATGCGCCCGCTCGAAGGACCCGTCGTCGAACCCGCCGCGGGTGGTCCCGCGACGTCGCTCGTGATCTTCCTGCACGGCGTCGGCGCCGACGGCCACGACCTCATCGGCCTGGCGCCGATGCTGCGGCGTTATCTGCCGAACACCGCCTTTCTCTCGCCGCACGCACCCGAGGCCTGCGACATGGCGCCGATGGGCCGGCAGTGGTTCAGCCTGATGGACCGCCGCCACGACGCGCTGCTCCAGGGGGTGCAGCGGGCCGCCCCCGACGTCACGGCGCTCCTGGACGCCGAGCGCGACAAGCGCGGCCTCGCCGCCGAGCGCTGCGCGCTCTTCGGCTTCTCGCAGGGCACGATGACCGCGCTGCACGTCGCGCCGCGCTACCAGCCGGCGCTCGCCGGTGTCGTCGGCTGCTCGGGTGCCCTCATCGGTGCCGAGCTCTTGGCCGACGAGCTCCGCACCAAGCCGCCCTTGTTGTTGATGCACGGCGATCTCGACGAGGTCGTGCCGGTGCAGGCCCTGCCGGCGGCGCGCGAGGCCTTCGAGGGGCTCGACTTCTCGGTGCAGTGGGAGATCCGCCGCGGCCTCGGCCACGGCATCGACCCCGAGGGCATCGACCGCGCCGGGCGCTTTCTCGCCGCCTGCTTCGAGGCGGCGCCGGTCTGAGCGACGGCCGCACCACCGCCGGCGTACGCCGGGGCGGCGGCGTCGGCGCCACCCCTTTCGCCGCGCCGGGTGGGCTCGCATAAATCCGCCATGGCCGGCGTCGTCTCCATCCCCGCCGAAGCGCCGTTCGCGGCGACGCTCGCCCGCGGGCTGCTCGCCGAGCACGGGCCGCGCGGGCTCGCGCGGCTGCGGCTCGTGCTGCCGAGCCGGCGGGCCTGTCTGGTGATGCAGGAGGCGTTCCTCGACGCCAATGCCGGCGCACCCCTCCTGCCGCCCCGCCTGGTGCCGGTGGGCGACGCCGCCGGTGAGCTGGGCCTCCTGGACGCCGCCGCCGAGTGGGGCGTGCCGCCGGCGCTGGGCGATCTCCAGCGGCGCTTTCTCCTGTTCGAGCTGGTCCGCCGCGTCCAGTCCGAGCTGCCCGACGAGCAGGCCTTTCGCCTCGCCGACGCCTTGCGCGAACTCATCGACGAGCTCGACCAGGAGGACGTGCCGGTCACCGCGCTGGCCGGTCTCGAGGCCGGTGACGCGCCCGAGCACTGGCAGCGCATCGCGCGGTTTCTCGACCTGCTCGCCGGCACCTGGGGCGCGATCGAGCGCGAGGCGGGCGGGATCGGTCGGGTGGCGCGCCGCGGCCGCCTCCTGACGGAGGTCGCCGCACGCTGGCGCGAGCTTGACCCCGGCCCGGTCGTCGTCGCCGGCGTCACCGGCTCGGTGCCCGCCGTCGCGGCGCTGATGGCGACCGTCGCCGCCTTGCCCGGCGGTCGCGTCGTCCTGCCCGGCGTCGACCCCGCCCCGGCGCCCGGGCTCGCCGAGGCGACGGGCCCGGCGCATCCGCAGTGGGGTTTCGCGCGGCTGCTCGAACGGCTGGGCCTCACGCTCCAGGCGGTGCCGAGCTGGCCCGACGACCTCGCCGCCGGCGACCAGCGCCGCCGCCTGCTCGGCGCGATGACGACGCCGGCGACCCTCACCCCGCCCGCCGTCGACCTCGACCGCGCGCTCGCGGGCGTCGAGATCGTCGAGGCGCCGGACGTCGGGAGCGAGGCACTCGCGGTGGCGCTGCGCTTGCGCGAGCTGCTGGAGACCGACGGCCGTGCCCTGGTCGTGGCACCCGACCGCCAGCTCGCCCGCCGCATCGCCGCCGAGCTCGAGCGCTTCGACCTCGCCGTGGAGGACAGCGCCGGTCAGCCGCTCGATCAGACCGCGCCCGGCAGTTTCGCGCTGCTGGTGGCGCACGCCGCCCTCGACCCCGACCCGGTCGTGCCGGCGCTCGCCGTGCTCAAGCACCCGCTCGCCCGCGCCGGCCGCGACGCCGCGACCTGCCGCCGCCTCGCCCGTGCGCTGGAGCGCCGCCTGCGCGAGGGCGTCGAGAGCCCGCCCGGCTTCAAGCGGCTCGAAGCGGCGGCCACCGCCGCGGGCGGGGAGGTGGCCGAGTGGTTCGACGGCGTCGCCGCCGCCACCGGAGAACTCCGATCCGTGCGCGAGGCGGAGGCGGTCGCCTTCGCCGACCTGCTGGCGGCGCATCGCACCGCGCTGAGCGCGCTCGCCGGCGACGACGGCGGCGACGACCGCGAGCTCTGGGCCGGCACCACGGGCCATGCGCTCGCGGCCTTCCTCGACGAGCTGGCGACCGCCGGGGCCGGCGCTACGGTCGTGGCGTCCGTGGCCTTCGCGCCGATGCTGGCCTCGGCGATGGCGGCCTCGCCGGTGCGGCGGATGGAAGCCGGCCACCCGCAGATCGAGATCCTCGGTCGCTTCGAGGCGCGCCTGGCCTCGGCCGATCTGGTCGTGCTGGCCGGGCTGAACGAGGGCGCCTGGCCGCCGGCGCCCGATCCGGGGCCCTGGCTCGCGCGGCGCCACCGCGAAGCGCTGGGCCTGCCACCGCCGGAACAGCATCTGGGCTTCGCCGCCCACGACTTCGTCCAGCTCGCCGCGAGCGCGCCCGAGCTCCTGTTGACCCGCAGCCGCCGCGACGCCGCCGGGGCGCCGACCGTGCCGTCACGCCTGCTGGACCGATGGCGCCGTGTCCTCGCCCGCGCCCGGCCACCGCGGGAGATCGCGGTGTCGCGGGCGCTGGACTGGGCGCTCGCCTTCGATCGGCCCGCGGGCCCGCTACGGCCGATCGCGCGTCCGAAGCCGGCGCCGCCCGCGGCGGCGCGACCGCGCCGGCTGTCGGTCTCGGACGTCGAAAGGCTGATCCACAATCCCTACGCGGTCTACGCCGCCCGCGTCCTGCGCCTCGAGCCGCTGGAGCCGGCCCACGGCGGCGTCGACGCCCGCGAGCGCGGCCTGTTGGTGCATCAGGCGCTGGAGCGCTTCGTGCGGACCTATCCGGACGTCCTGCCCGCGGCGCCCGAGGCGGCGCTGGTGGCCGTGGGCGCCGAGGTGTTCGACCGTGAGCGGCTCGGCGACGCGACGGTGGCGCTGTGGTGGCCGCGCTTCGTCCGCGTGGCCAAATGGTTCGTCGAGACCGAGAGCGCGCGCCGCGGCGAGCTCGAACGCGTCGTCGCCGAGGCCAAGGCCAAGCTTCGCCTGCCGGTGGGCGACGGCGAGATCGAGCTCCGGGGGCGGATCGACCGGCTGGATCGCCGGCGCGACGGCTCGTGCGCGATCGTCGACTACAAGACCGGCACCGCACCGCGCAGGAAGGAGGTGACCGACGGCCTGCGCCCGCAGCTGCCGCTTTTGGCCGCCCTGGTCGAGGGCGGTGGGCTCGGCGTCGACGGGGCCGCGATGGTCAGCCGGCTGGCCTATCTCGAGCTCAAGGGCGGCGAGCCCCCGGGTGCGGAACCGCTGGTCCTCGAAGACCCCGCCGACATCGTCGTCCGCACCCTCGACGGCGTGAAGCGCCTGTTGGCGGCCTACGCCGCGGGCGAAGTCCCCTACCTGCCGCTGCCGCGGCCGCGCGCGAGTGCTCGTGCGGACCCGGTGGCGCCGTTGGCACGCGATCAGGAATGGCTCGACGGCGAGGCGGGCGGTTGAGCGGGCGCGAGCCGACCCCGGAGCAGCGCCGCGCCGCCGAGCCGACGCGCTCGGTCTGGGTCGACGCCAACGCCGGCACCGGCAAGACGCGGGTGCTCACCGACCGCGTCCTGCGCCTGTTGCTCGCCGGCGCGCCGCCGGCCTCGATCCTGTGCCTCACCTTCACCAAGGCGGCGGCCGGCGAGATGGCCGGCCGTGTCGTCGAGAAGCTCGCCCAGTGGGCGACGATGGACGACGACGCCCTCGACGCCGAGCTCGAAGCGCTGGAAGCCCGGCCCGCCGGCGCCCGGCTACACGCCCGCGCGCGCGGGCTGCACGACGCCGTGCTGGCGCTGGCGAACGGCCTCGCCATCATGACGGTGCACAGCCTCGCCCAGCAGCTGCTGCGCCGGTTTCCCCTGGAAGCCGGGGTGCCGGCGAGCTTCGAGGTCATCGACGACCGCAGCCGCGGCGAGCTTTTGGACGAGGCGCGCGAGCGCGTGCTCGCGGCGGCCGGGCGGGATACCGGCTTGGCGGACGACCTCGCCCTCCTCGCCGCGCACGCCGCCGACAGCACGCTCCTGGCCGCGGTGGACGCGCTCGTGGCCGAGCGCCGGCGCTGGGTCGAGGCGCGCGACGGAGCGGGTGGGCTCGACGCGGTCCTGGCGACGCTGGCGGCCTCGCTCGACGTCGATGTCGGCGAGAGCGCGGCCGACAGCGTCGCCGCCATCTGCGCCGAGCAGGGCCTCGACCGTGGTGCGCTGGACGCGGCGGCCGACCGCCTGGCGGCCGCCGCGCAGAAGAACCGCCGCGAGGCGGCGGCGGCGATCCGCGCCTGGCTCGACGCCGATCCGAGCGCGCGCGAGGCGCTGCTGCCGCGCTACCGCGCCGCGCTCGCCACCTTCGACGAGACACGCGAACCGCCGGGCTGGCGGCCCAACGGCAAGCTCGTGACCGAGAAGCTCGAGCGCGAGGCGCCGGACGCGGCGGCGGCGATCGCGGCGGAGGTGGAGCGGCTGGATCGCCTGACGGCGCGCGAGCGCGCGCACCGGACCTACCGCCGCACCGCCGCGCTCCTGCGCACCGCCGACCGCGTGCTCGAGGCCTTCGAGCGGTCGAAGGCGCAGGCCGCGGTGCTCGACTTCGACGATCTGCTGTTGAAGGCGCGCGCGCTCTTGGCCTCGCCCGGCGCCGGCGATTGGGTCCGCTTCAAGCTCGATCAGGCCTACACCCACATCCTCGTCGACGAAGCCCAGGACACCAACGCGCTGCAGTGGGGCATCGTCGAGCTCCTGGCCGACGAGGTGTTCGCGGGCGAGGCCACCCGGCCCGCCGGCGGGCGCACGCTGTTCGTCGTCGGCGACGCCAAGCAGTCGATCTACCGCTTTCAGGGCGCCGATCCCGAGGCCACCGCCGCGGTGCGCGCGCGGCTGGAGGAACGGGCGCGGGCGGGCGGCCTGCCGTTCGACGCCGTGGCGCTGACCCGTTCCTTCCGCTCGAGCCAGGCCGTGCTCGACGTCGTCGACGCCGTGCTCGACGAGGACGAGGTGAAAGCGCTGCTCGGGGACGCACCCCGCCACCACGCCTTCACGACCACCAGGGGCGGCCGCGTCGAGCTGTGGCCGCTGGAGCCGGCGCCGGAGACCGCCGAGGCGCGCGACCCGTTCGAGGTGCCGCCCAAGGGCGATGTCGAGGACCGCAGCGACCGTCGCCTCGCCCGGCGCATCGCCCTCGAGCTGCGCCGTCATCTGGACGCCGGCACGGCGCTGCCGGGCAGCGGTCGAAAGCTGCGGGCCGGCGACGTCCTGGTGCTGTTGCGCAAGCGCGATCCGCTGCTCGAACCGCTGGTGCGGGCCTTCAAGCAGGCCGACGTGCCCGTGGTCGGGGCCGACCGGATCGCGCTCACCAGCCATCTCGCGGTGCAGGACCTGATGGCGCTGGGCGAGGCGGTGCTCCTGCCCGAGAACGACTTCGCGCTCGCCTGTGCGCTCAAGAGCCCGCTCTTCGGCCTCGACGAGGACCGCCTCTTCCGCCTCGCCCACCACCGCGCGCCGGGCCAGAGCCTGCACCAGGCCTGGCGCGAGGCCGCGGCGACGGACGGCGAGCTGGCGCGGCTGTGGCGGCGCTATCGGCGCTGGCAGCGCCTCGCCGACTTCGTGCCGGCCTACGAGTTCTACCTGCGGGTGCTCGGCGGCGCGGTCGGCGACGACCCGGGCCGCGCCTTCGCCGCCCGCTCCGCCTTCCTGCGGCGCTTCGGTCCGCAAGCGGCGGAGCCGCTGGACGCCTTCGTCGACCAGGCGCTGGCCTACGAGCAGGGCCACGCCGCGACCCTGCAGGGCTTTCTCGACTGGCTCGGGCGCGGCGAGGAGGACCTCAAGCGCGAGGCCGCCGCCGGCGGCGACGGCGTGCGCGTGCTGACCGTCCACGGCGCCAAGGGCCTCGAGGCGCCGGTCGTGATCCTCGCCGACGCCGGGCCGCGCAACCCGCCGCGCCCGGACCATCTGCTCTGGACCCACGATCCGGCCCTGCCGCTGTGGCGGCCCGCCAAGGCCGACGCGACGCCGCTTTCGCTCGCGGCCCGCGCCCGTGAGCGGCACGGCGAGGCGGCCGACGACCTGCGCCTGCTCTACGTCGCGGCGACCCGGGCGTCGGAATGGTTGATCGTCGCCGGTGCCGAGGCCAAGCGGACCGCCGCCAACACCTCCTGGCATGCCCGCCTGGACGCCGCGCTCGGTCGGCTGGAGGCCGCGACGAGCGGCGAGGGGTTCCGCGTCTACGCCACCGGTGTCGCCGCGCCGCCGCCGCCTTCGCCCGCAGATCGGAAGAGCGTCGTGTAGGGA
>CAZCVH010000030.1:11444-14254 GCA_964502115.1 uncultured Geminicoccaceae bacterium | reverse complement strand
GAGGGCTATATTTTGAAACTCGCCAAATCGACGCCGGTTGAAAGGATTGCAAAACCTACGTTCTGGCCGCCGAGCGGCGCGACGGCTTCGTCCTGCGCGGCTGGCGGCGCGAGCTCGGCATCGAGGGGTTCGAGGCGCCCGGCGGGCCGGTCGCCTGCGACCGCCGCGGCTGCCGGCTCACGCGCGACGGCCGCACCGTCGCGGTGGTGCTCAGGCCGAACGCGCTGACCCTCGACTGCGCCGCCGATCTCGTCCTCAACCTCGCGAGCGACACCCGCTGTCCCGGTCGCGTGACCGTGACCCGCTCGGATCTGCGCGCCGAGGGGGCGTTGGCGCTACGCTTCACGGAACCGCCGCGCTTGCGGTTCGTCGACGAAGGCGAGGGGCGTCGGCCCTGGCAGCGGCCGGATCCCGACTGACGAGGAGAGGCGAGCATGACCGCACGCGAGCGACGGGTCCGCTTCGAAGGCGGCGACGGCACGACGCGGGTGGGCGAGCTGGTGCGCCCGCTCGGCCGGCCGCGGGCGTGGGCGATCTTCGCCCACTGTTTCGCCTGCTCGCGCAAGAGCCACGCCGCGCGGCGCGTCGCCGACGCCCTGGCGCTCGCCGAAATCGGGACCCTGCGCTTCGACTTCGCCGGCGTCGGCGGGAGCGGCGGCGAGCTGGCGGCGAGCGGCTTCAGCGGCCAGGTCGACGACCTGCGGGCCGCCGCGCGCTTCGTCGAGGCCGAGCTCGGGGCACCGGTGCGCCTCTTGGTCGGGCACTCGCTCGGCGGCGCCGCGGTGCTGGCCGCCGCCGGCGACCTGCCCGACGTCGCCGCGGTCGCGACCATCGCGGCGCCCTCCTCACCGGCGCATCTCGGGCTCAAATTCGCGGGCGCGGACGAGACCCTGCCCGCCGGCGCCGAGGCCTGTCTCGACGTCGCCGGCCAGCGCATCTGCATCGATCAGCGCTTTCTCGACGATCTGCGCGCCCACGACCTCACGGGGGACGTCGCCGCGCTGAAGCGACCGCTCTTGGTGCTGCACGGCCCGCGCGACGCGATCGTCGGCATCGACGAGGCCAGCGCGCTCTTCCGTGCCGCCAAGCACCCCAAGAGCTTCGTCTCGCTCGACGACGCCGACCATCTGTTGACCGCCAAGGCCGACGCCGCCTACGCCGCCGGCGTCATCGCCGCCTGGGCCGGGCGCTACCTGCCCGAGGCCGACGAGCCGCCGCCGGCGGAGGGTGCGGTCGACGTGCGCGAGACCGGGGCCGGCGGCTACGTCCAGGAGGTGCAGGTCGGCCGCCACCGGCTGATCGCCGACGAGCCCGAGAGCGTCGGCGGGCTCGACGCCGGCCCGTCGCCCTACGACCTCTTGGCCGCGGCGCTGGGCGTGTGCACCTCGATGACGATCCGGATGTTCGCCGACCGCAAGGGGTGGCCGTTGGAGGGCGTGCGGGTCGCGGTGCGCCACGCCAAGGCCCACCACCGCGACAGCGGCGGGAGCGACGCCAAGATCGACCGCCTCACCCGCGAGATCGCGCTCGACGGCCCGCTCGACGACGACCAGCGCGCCCGCCTCTTGGAGATCGCCGACCGCTGCCCCGTCCATCGCACGCTCGAGCGCGCCAACGAGGTCGAGACCCGCCTCGTCGCGACCTAAAGGATCGACTGGCCGGTCTTCGCCCAGTCGGCGAGGAAGGCGTCGAGACCCTTGTCGGTGAGCGGGTGCTTGATCAGCTGGCGCAGCACGCTCGGCGGCAGGGTGGCGACGTCGGCGCCGAGCTTGGCGGCCTCGACGACGTGCATCGGGTGGCGCACCGAGGCGACCAGCACCTCGGTCTCCAGCCGCGGGTACTGGGCGTAGATCTCCGAGATGTCGGCGATCAGCTGCATGCCGTCCTGGCCCTGGTCGTCGAGCCGGCCGATGAAGGGCGAGACGAAGCTGGCCCCGGCCTTCGCCGCCAACAGCGCCTGGGCGGCGCTGAAGCAGAGCGTGACGTTGACGGGGACGTTCTCGCGGCGGAGCTGGCGGCAGGCCTTCAGGCCGTCGAAGGTGAGCGGCAGCTTGACGCAGACGTTGGGGGCGAGGTCGGCGAGCCTGCGACCTTCCGCCAACATCGCCTCGGCCTCGAGCGCGGTGACCTCGGCGCTCACCGGGCCATCGACCAGCCCGCAGATCTCGCGCACGACCTCGACGAAGGACCGCCCGGACTTGGCGACGAGCGAGGGGTTGGTGGTCACACCGTCCACGAGCCCGGTGGCGGCGAGGTCTTCGATCTCGGCGACGTCGGCGGTGTCGACGAAGAATTTCATGACGATCTCCTGATGGGCGGGAACGCGCCGCTCTCAGCCGATGACGACGCCGACGACGACGCCGATGCCGAACATGATCCACTCGTTGCGCGAACGGTTTTGAAGCCAGTTGATCGCGTCGTTGACGCGGTCGCCGATGCCGCCGCCGCCGCCGCTGCGCTGGGGGTCGCTCATGTCGCTCCTCCGCGGACCTCAAGTCGCGCGTGTCGTAACGCTGCGCGCGGTCGAGCGGTAGGGCGCAAATCGGGGGAAACGGTCGACGGCGGAAAGGTTAGGGGCCCGGCGCGTGGAGGGGGGGAACGCGCACCGGGCCCCAACCGTCAACGCGACCCACCCTAGCGACTCCAAAGCACAGCGCTTTGACGTGCATCAAACCGCGCCGCGCGTCGCGCACGTCGCGGCGATGCCGATCGAGCGGGCGGGGACGGCAGGCCAGGGCTCGGCGGTCGTCGCCGCCGCCTTCGGCGAGCGGTCGACCACCGCCGTGGGCGGGGCAGGGCTACCCGCCGCC
>CAZCVH010000030.1:0-11344 GCA_964502115.1 uncultured Geminicoccaceae bacterium | reverse complement strand
CGGCGGCGCAGGCCGGGCAGATCGCGGATCTCGAGGGTGTGTTGGCCCTGCGCGGCGAGCAGGCCGGCGCGCTTGAGCTGCGAGATCTGCCGGCTCACGGTCTCCATGGTGAGGCCGAGATAGTCCGCGATGTCGGAGCGGCTCATCGGGACCTCGACGACGGCGGTCTCGTCGGTCTTCTCGCCGACGCGATCCGCCAGCATGACGAAGAACGAGGCGACGCGCTCGGTCGCGGTCTTGCGGCCCAGGAGCAGCATCCAATCGAGGGCGCGGTCGAGGGTCTGGGTGGCGTCCTCGAACAGCCGCCGCTCCAGATGCGGCCAAGCGTCCATGCGCTGGCGCAAGCGGTCCTGATCGAACATGCAGAGCTCGACCCGGTTCACCGCCTCGGCGAACGTCGCGTACTCCCCCGACAGCATCGGGCCGAGGAAATCCCCGCCGAAGAGGAAGCCGGTGATCTGCTGGCGGCCGTCGGGCAAGAGCTTGAAGAGCTTGATCGTGCCGCTGAGGACGTTGGCGACCTGACGGACGCTGGCGTCCTCCTCGACGATGAGTTCGCCCGGCTCGAAGATCTTGTGCGACGACATGGCGTGGAGCTGCTGCAGCTCCGCCGGACTGAGCACGGAACAGAACGAGGATTGACGGACGCCGCAGACCGCGCAGCGGCCCGTCGGCACCTGCTTGAGCCTCAAGCAACCTTGCTCGGCGGTGGCACCACTCATTCTCATGACAGTATCCGTGCCACGGAATCGACCTTAGGCTCAACCGTTCTCTCGTGCGCGAGGATGCCGCGACCGGCGCGGGCTGCGGGGAGCCGGGCCGCCGCTTCGATCGGGCGCGGCGGTGGGTCGGCGGCGGTGGTGGTCTTGCGACATAAGGTCGCTTGACGGCACGGATGAGGACGCCGACCCCGGTCCGCCATGCCGCAGTCGTCATGCTCGCCCACCTGAGGGAGCTCGCCCGGCGCGTCGAAGCCGGGGTGAAGAGCGAACACGTCACGCTCGGCGCGCTCGCCGTGATCGTCGGCGGGCTCGCCGGCGCCGGCGCCATCGCCTTTCGCTACGCCATCGATGCCGGCCAGCTCGCCTTCTTCCTCGACGCCGGCGCGCTCGCCGACATCGCCCGCGGCCTGCCGGCCTGGCACGTCGTGGCGGCGCCGACGCTCGGCGGGCTCGCCATCGGCCTGTTGTGCGTCCACGTCCTGCCGGGACCGCAGCCCCAGGGCGTGGCCCAGGTGATCGAGGCCAACGCGCTCAGAAACGGCCGCATCGATCCGCGGCGCGGGCTCGCCGCGGCGTGCGTCAACGCCCTCGCCATCGGCGCCGGGGGCTCGGTCGGTCGCGAGGGCCCGATCGTGCACGTCGGCGCCACGCTGGCCTCGGTGGTGGCACGCCGGCTCGGCCTCGGTGCCAGCCTCGCGCGCACGCTTTTGGGCTGCGGCGTCGCGGCGGCGGTGGCCGCGGCCTTCAACGCCCCGATCGCCGGCGTCTTCTTCGCGCTGGAGGTGGTGATCGGCCACTACGCGCTCACCGCCTTCTCGCCGGTGGTCATCGCCTCGGTCATCGGCACCATCGTCAGCCGGGCCCATTTCGGCGACGCCGTCGCCTTCACCCTGCCGCCGCAGTCGGTGACGTCGTTTCTGGAGTTTCCGGCCTTCGTGCTCTTGGGACTCGTCTGCGGCGCCGTCGCCATCGCCTTTTTGAAGTCGGTGGCGGTCGTGGACGCGTTGCACACCCGCCTCGACGTGCCGCTGTGGCTGCGCCCGGCGCTCGCCGGGCTCGCCGTCGGGCTGATCGCGCTCGCCTTTCCCGAGGTGCTGGGGATCGGCTACGAGACCACCGACGCGACCTTGAACGACCGCTTCGGGCTCGGCTTCCTGCTCGGCCTCGCGCTCGCCAAGAGCCTCGCCACCGCCGTCTGTCTGGGCTCGCGCTTCGGCGGCGGGGTGTTCAGCCCGGCGCTGGTGTTGGGCGCGCTCGTCGGCGTCGCCTTCGAGGCGGTCGCCGGCGCGCTGTTTCCCGAGCTGAGCTCGAGTGCCGCGCTCTACGGCGTCCTGGGCATGGGCGCCGTCGCCGGCGCCGTCCTCGGCGCGCCGATCTCGACCATCATCATGGTCTTCGAGCTCACCCACGATTACGGCGTCACCTTCGCGTTGATGGTGGCGGTGGCCGTCGCCACGCTCTTCACCATGCAGGCGCACGGCCACTCCTTCTTCACCTGGCAGCTCGCCCGCGCCGGCCTCAACCTCGGCCGCGCGCTCGAGCTGCGCCTCTTGGAGCGGCGGCGGGTCGCGGAGATCCTTCACCCCGAGCATCACTCGGTGCCGGCGACCGCCACCCTCGCCGATCTCAAGCGCCGCTTTCGCGAGAGCCACGTGCCGATCTACGTCCGCGACGCCGAGGGCCGCCTCTTGGGCGAGATCAGCGTCGGCGATCTGGCCGACGCCGCCTTCGCGCCCGCCCGCGCCGCCGAGCCGAGGGCGGGCGATCTGGTGCAACCGGTGGGCCTCGTGCTCTACCCCGACGACGACCTCGCCTCGGCGTGGCGGCGGGCGAAGAACCAGGCCGAGGACCACATCCCGGTCGTGCGCTCGCCCAAGGACCGCACCGTGGTCGGCGAAGTGATGATCCGCGACCTGGTGCTGGCCTACAACGACGCGCTCTTGGAAGCGCGTGCGCTCGAGCGCGGCGACGCCTAAGTTGAGAGCCGAGACCGGCGAGCAGGAGGGACCCGTTGGCCGAGCACCGGGCGGCCGAGCCGCTTTTCCAGGCCCAGGAGCCGCCACATCTGGCGGGCCTCAACCCCGAGCAGTACGAGGCGGTGACCGCGCCGGACGGCCCCCTTCTGGTGCTCGCCGGCGCCGGCACCGGCAAGACGCGGGTGCTGACGAGCCGCTTGGCACACCTGCTGATGGAAGGCCGCGCGCGCCCCGGCGAGGTCCTCGCCGTCACCTTCACCAACAAGGCGGCGCGCGAGATGAACGAGCGCGTCGAGGCGCTGATCCGCCGCCCCGTCCAGGGGCTGTGGCTCGGCACCTTCCACAGCATCGGGGCGCGGCTGTTGCGTCGCCACGCCGAGCGCGTCGGCCTCCAGCCCAACTTCACGATCCTGGATACCGACGACCAGCAGCGGCTGTTGAAGCAGCTCCTCGAGGCCGCCGGGCTCGACGCCAAGAAGTTCCCGGCGCGGGTGCTCTCCGGCATCATCCAGCGTTGGAAAGACCGCGGCTGGACGCCCGACAAGGTGCCGGCCTCCGAGGAGGGTGATTTCGCGCTCGGCCGCAGCATCGAGCTCTACCGGGCCTACCAGCAGCGGCTGTCGACCCTGAACGCCTGCGACTTCGGCGATCTGCTCTTGCACGGCCTGACGCTCTTTGCCGAGAACCCGGACGTGCTGGAGGCCTATCAGCGCCGCTTTCGCGTCGTCCTCGTCGACGAGTACCAGGACACCAACGTCGCGCAGTATCTCTGGCTGCGGTTGTTGGCGCAGCGCCACCAGAACCTCACCTGCGTCGGCGACGACGACCAGTCGATCTACTCCTGGCGCGGTGCCGAGGTCGGCAACATCCTGCGCTTCGAGGAGGACTTCGCGGACGCGCGGGTGGTGCGCCTCGAGCGCAACTACCGCTCGACCGGCCACATCCTGGGCGCCGCCTCCGGTCTCATCGCCAAGAACGAGAGCCGCCACGCCAAGACGCTCTGGACCGAGGACGACCCGGGCGAGCCGGTGCGGGTCGCGGGCTTGTGGGACGACGACGAGGAGGCGCGCTTCGTCGGCGAGGAGCTCGAAGCGCTCCAGCGCCAGGGCGAGCCGCTGGCGTCGGCCGCGGTGCTGGTGCGCGCCGGCTTTCAGACCCGCGCCTTCGAGGAGCGCTTCATCGCCATCGGCCTGCCCTACCGCGTCGTCGGCGGGCCGCGCTTCTACGAACGCGCCGAGATCCGCGACGCCATCGCCTATCTCAGGTTGATCCGCCAGCCCGACGACGACCTCGCCTTCGAGCGCATCGTCAACCGGCCGCGGCGCGGGCTCGGCGAGGCCACGCTGGCGCAGCTGCGGCGCGAGGCGCGGGCCGCGGAGCGCAGCCTCGTCGCCACGGCGGCGGCGCTGGGCGGCGGCGACGCCCTCAAGCCCAAGCCGCGCAAGGCGCTGAGCGACCTCTTGGCGGCGTTCGCACGCTGGCGCGAGCTGGCCGAGAGCAAGCCCGCCCGCGAGGTCGCCGAGACCGTCTTGGAGGAGAGCGGCTACGTCGCGATGTGGCAGGCCGACAAGTCGCCCGAGGCGCCGGGTCGGCTCGACAACCTCAAGGAGCTGGCCCACGCCGTCGGCGAGTTCGACAGCCTCGCGGGCTTTTTGGAGCATGTCGGCCTGGTGATGGAGAACGCGAGCGACCCCGCCGGCGACATGGTGAGCGTGATGACGCTCCACGGTGCCAAGGGGCTCGAATTCGACACCGTCTTTCTGGGTGGCTGGGAGGAGGGCGTGTTCCCCAACCAGCGCGCCATCGACGAGGGCGGGCGAGCCGCGCTCGAGGAGGAACGCCGGCTGGCCTATGTCGGCGTCACCCGCGCCCGCAAGCGCAGCTGCGTGCTGTTCGCCGCCAACCGGCGGTTGTACGGCCACAACTGGGTGTCCTCGATCCCGTCGCGCTTCGTCGACGAGCTGCCGGCCGAGCACTGCGAGTTCCTGCGGCGCGACGGCTTCACCTCGACGCGGCTGCGCTCGCCCGGCCTGCCGCCGAAGCGCGACGGCGATCCGCTCGCGCGCTTCAACTCGGCCAAGATCCGCAAAGGGCCGGTCGTCGAGGCGGTGGCGGAAACGGTCGACGACGGTCGCCCCGGCTTCGACGTCGGCGCGCGTGTGTTTCACCAGAAATTCGGCTACGGCCGCATCGAGGGGGCCGACGGCGACAAGCTGGAGATCGCCTTCGACAAGGCCGGCCGCAAGAAGATCATGGCGAGCTTCGTGGAACCCGCGCGATGAACGACACCGGCGACGGCGCCAGCTTGTGGCATCTGCGCTTTCCGATCCCCGTGGACGCGGTCGAGGAGGTCCTGGCCGTGCTCGACGACGAGGCGCAGAGCTTCGCCACCTACGAGGACGCGGACGGCGACTGGAGCTGCGAGATCATCACCCGCGCCGCGCCCGAGCGCGAACGCTGGTGGGCGCTGTTGGCGGAGGTCCTGGGCGAGGTCGCCCCCGCCGTCGAGGACATCGCCATCGAGCCGCTCGCCGAGCAGGACTGGCTCGAGGCCACCAAGCGCAGCTTTCCGCCGATCGCCGTCGGCCGCTTTTGGATCTACGGCAGCCACGTCGAAGACGCCCCGCCCGCCGACGCCCTGGCGCTCGAGATCGACGCCGGCGCCGCCTTCGGCTCGGGCGAGCACGGCAGCACGATGGGCTGCCTCGTGGCGATCGACGGTCTCGCCCGCCGCCGGCGCTTCAAGCGCGTGCTCGACCTCGGCTGCGGCTCCGCCATCCTCGCCATCGCCGCCTTGAAATGCTGGCCGACGGCGCGCGCCTACGCCTGCGATCTCGATCCCGATTCGGTGCGTGCCGCCGAGGAGAACGGCCGCGAGAACGGCGTCGCCCAGCGCCTGCGCACGGCGGTCTGCGACGGCTACGACCGCCCCGAACTGCGCCGCGCCGACCGCTTCGATCTGGTGCTGGCCAACATCCTGGCGGGGCCGTTGGTGGAGATGTCGCCCGATCTGGCCCACACCCTCGCGCCCGGCGGCCACGCCGTGCTCTCGGGCCTGTTGAACGCGCAGGCCCATCAGGTGGTGGCGGCCCACCGCCGCCAGGGCCTGGTGCTGGAGAGCCGCCGCGACGTCGGCCCGTGGTCGACGCTGGTCTTCAAACAGCCCCTGTCGTCGCGCCAGCGCGCGCGGATCCGGCGGCCGAGCCCCTATCCTTACGAGCGCTGGCCGCTGCCGCCGGATTGAGCGCGGCGGTGCCGGATCCCGCCGCTGGCGCCGCCGGCGGAACCCTCCAGCCGGGCACGCAGCGGCCGCCGCAGCCGCTGCGACGCGCCCGCCGCGGCCAACAACGCAAACGCGTCGGCGATCCGGACCGCGACGGGGCGAGCCGCGCGCTCGACGGTCTGGGCACTTGGACATCGCCTGGCGTCTCGGCCCGCGGGGCGGTGCGGCCGGTGGCCCGCAACCTGGTCGGCGGGCATTGCGTGGCCTCCGCCGGCCCGCTATACCGCTGCCTCGCTCGATCGCGCGGGTCCGCGCGACCCCTCCTGCCGTGGGTCGCCCCGCGCCGACGTCCGTCTGCGGAGCCAATGATGTCGAAGTTGAAGACCCGGCGGGCCGCCGCCAAGCGGTTCAGCTTTACCGGAACCGGCAAGATCAAGCGCCGCCGGGCCTACCACCGCCACAACTTCACCGACTGCCAGTCGAAGACGGCGAAGGTGCGCGGCCGCAAGCCGGCCTATGTGAAGCCCGGCGACGCCGAGCTCGTGAGGAAGATGCTGCCTTACGGCTGAGCCGCCCGATTGCGAGGAGTAGCGAGATGGCACGCGTGAAGCGGGGTGTGACGTCCCACGCTCGCCACAAGAAGGTCTTGAAGCACGCCAAGGGCAGCCAGGGCCGTGCCAAGAACACGATCCGGGTCGCGCGCCAGCGGGTCGAGAAGAACTGGCAATACGCCTATCGCGACCGGCGCGCGCGCAAGCGCGACTTCCGGAGTTTGTGGATCCAGCGGATCAACGCGGCGGCGCGTGAGCACGGCCTGACCTACGGTCAACTCATTCACGGCCTCGACGAGGCCGGGCTCGAGCTCGACCGCAAGGTGCTCGCCGACCTCGCCGTGCGCGACCCCGCCGGCTTTCACGAGGTCTTGAAGACCGCCCGCGCCGCCCTCGCGGCCTGAGCCCGCCGCCGACCCGCCAGACGGACCTGCGCATGGCCGATCAGCTCGAGAGCCTCCGGCACGAGCTTTTGCAAGCCGTGGACCACGCCCCGGACCTCAAGACCCTCGACGAGGTCCGGGTGCAGGCGCTCGGCAAGAAGGGTCGCGTCACCGAGGTGATGAAGACGCTCGCCAGCCTGCCCGCCGAAGAGCGCAAGCCCTTCGGTCAGCGCGTCAACGCGGTGAAGGCGGCGGTGGAGGAGGCGATCGCGGCGCGGCGCGAGGTCCTCGAGGCCGCCGAGCTCGACGCTCGACTGCGAGCCGAGCGGCTCGACGTCACCCTGCCGCCGCGCCCGCACCCGTCGGGTCGGCTGCACCCGGTGACGCAGGTGACCGAGGAGATCACGGCGATCTTCGCCGACATGGGCTTCGCGGTCGCCGAGGGCCCGGACGTCGACGACGACTTTCACAACTTCACCGCCCTCAACTTCCCGCCGGAGCACCCGGCGCGGGCGATGCACGACACCTTCTTCATCGAGGGCCACCCCGAGCTGGTGCTGCGGACGCACACCTCGACGGTGCAGATCCGCACGATGATGGCCGGCCCGCCGCCCTATCGCCTCATCGCGCCCGGCCGCACCTTCCGCTGCGACAGCGACGCCACCCACTCGCCGATGTTCCATCAGGTCGAGGGGCTGGTGATCGACAAGTCGACCCACATGGGTCACCTCAAAGGCTGTCTGCAGGACTTCTGCGAGGCGTTCTTCGAGCGCGACGACGTGCCGTTGCGCTTTCGCCCGAGCTTTTTTCCGTTCACCGAGCCGTCGGCGGAGGTCGACATCGGCTGCCGGCGCTCCAAGGACGAGCTGATCATCGGCGAGGGCTCGGACTGGATGGAGATCCTCGGCTGCGGCATGGTCCATCCGGCCGTCTTGGAGAATGTCGGGGTCGATCCCGAGCTGTGGCAGGGCTTCGCCTTCGGCATGGGTATCGACCGCATGGCGATGCTGAAATACGGCATTCCGGATCTGCGCACATTCTTCGAGGCGGATCTGCGCTGGCTGAAGCACTACGGCTTCGCGGCGCTCGATTTGCCGACGACCTTCGCGGGCTTGGCGCGATGAAGTTCACGCTGCCCTGGCTCGCGGAGCATCTGGAAACGGACGCCGATGCCGCGAGCATCGCCCGCACGCTCACCGACATCGGCATCGAGCTCGAAGGCATCGAGCCGCGGGGCGCCGATCTCGCCGATTTCTCCGTCGGCCACGTCACCGGCGTGCGCCGGCACCCCGACGCCGACAAGCTCAAGCTCTGCGAGGTGGAGAGCAAGCACGGCGCCTTCGAGGTCGTCTGCGGCGCGCCCAACGTCCGGCTCGGCATGAAGGGCGTGTTCGCGCCGGAGGGCGCGGTGATCCCGGCGACGGGCACCGTGCTGAAACGCTCGAAGATCCGCGGCGTCGAGAGCCAGGGCATGCTGTGCTCGGCGCGCGAGCTCGGCATCGGCGAGGACCACGAGGGCATCATCGACCTCGGCGACGCGCCGGCGGTGGGCACGCCCGCCGCGCAGGCGCTCGGCCTGGAAGGGCCCGTCTTCGACGTCGCGATCACGCCCAACCGTGGCGACTGCTTCGGGGTACACGGCATCGCGCGCGAACTCGCCGCCGCCGGGGTCGGCGAGCTCGACGAGCCCGACACCGCGCCGCTGCCGGCGGCGTTCGAGACCGCGCGCACGGTCCGCCTCGATTTCGCGGACGACGCCCGCGACGCCTGCCCGGTCTTCGTGCTGCGCGAAATCCGCAACGTGCGGAACGGCGAGAGCCCGGCCTGGCTGCAGGAGCGGCTGAGCGCGGTCGGCCTGCGGCCGATCTCGGCGCTCGTCGACGTCACCAACTGGTCGACCATCGACATGGGCCGCCCGCTCCACGTCTTCGACGCCGACAAGGTCGAGGGCGATCTTCACCTGCGGCTGGCGGAGGCCGGCGAGGAGTTCCTTGGCCTCGACGGCAAGGCCTACACCCTCGACGCCGGCATGACGGTGATCTGCGACGACACCGGCATCATCAGCCTCGCCGGCATCATGGGCGGCGAGCGCACCGGCTGCGACGAGACGACCGAGAACGTGCTCCTCGAGATCGCCGTCTTCGATCCGGCCCGCACGGCGCGCACGGGCCGCAGGCTCGGCATCGACAGCGACGCCCGCACCCGCTTCGAGCGCGGCCTGGACCTCGGCTTCGTGCTGCCGGCGGCGGAGTGGGCGACCCGGACGATCCTGGATCTCGCCGGCGGCGAGGCGGGCTCGGTCCACGTCGCCGGCGCGGTGCCCGATCCGCGCGCGCGCATCGCCTTCGACAAGCGCGAGCTGACGCGGCTCACCGGGCTCACGCTCGACGACGCCTCGATCATGCGCATCCTGGTCGATCTCGGCTTCGAGGTCGCCTCCGAGGGCGAGGGCCGCTTCGAGGTGACCACACCGCCCTGGCGCCACGACTGCACGCGCCCGGCCGACCTCGTCGAGGAGCTCGCCCGCATCCACGGCTTCGACCGCGTCCCGGCGCAATCGATGCGGCGCGACGAGGCCGTCAACCGCGTCGTCCTCGACACCTCCCAGCTCCGCCGCACCCGCATCCGCAGGGCGCTCGCCGCCCGCGGGCTCGACGAGACGGTCACCTTCAGCTTCGTCGGCGACCGGGAGGCCGAGGCCTTCGGCGGTGCCCCCGTGCGCCTGGCGAACCCGATCAGCAGCGATCTGGTGGCGATGCGGCCCTCGCTGCTGGCGTCGCTCGCCGCCGCGGTCGCCAGGAACCAGGCGCGCGCGCTCAACGATCCGGCGCTGTTCGAGGTCGCCGCGGTCTACACCGACGCCACCGCCGGCGGGCAGGAGTGGGCGACGGCGGGCGTGCGCGCCGGCCGGCCGAGCCCTCGGCACTGGGCGGTGGTCGACCGCGCGGCCGATGCGCTCGACGCCAAGGGCGACGCCTTCGCCGCGCTCGAAGCGGCCGGCCTCGATCCGGCGAAGCTGGAGCTCGCGCGCGCGGCGCCCGGCCATTTCCATCCCGGCCGCTCGGCCGTCTTGAAGCTGGGGCGCGGCGTCGTCGCGCATTTCGGCGAGCTCAACCCGAAGCTCGCCAAGCTGTTCGACTTCGAGGGCCGCGTCGCCGCCTTCGAGGTCTTTCTCGACCGTCTGCCGCAGCCCAAGCGCAAGAAGACCCGCGCCAAGCCGATGCTGGTGGCGTCGGCCTACCAGCCGGTCGACCGCGACTTCGCCTTTCTGGTCGACGAGAGCGTCGCGGCGGGCGATCTCCTGGCCGCGGTGCGGGGTGCGTCCGAGCTGATCCGCGCGGTCACGCTGTTCGACGTCTACGCCGGCAAGGGCGTGCCGGAGGGCAAGCGCTCGATGGCCATCGCCGTGCGGTTGCAGGCGCTTGACCGCACGCTCGGCGACGCCGACATCGAAGACGTGGCGCGCCGGGTGACCGACGCCGCGTCCACGACCTGCGGCGCCGAGCTGCGCCGCTAGAGAAAGCCGTTCCATCCGAGGAGCACGGGGTGACCGAGCTCGCCCGCCTGCGCAACTTTTCCATCGTCGCGCACATCGACCACGGCAAGTCGACGCTCGCCGACCGCATCATCGAGCGCTGCGGCGCCCTCGAGGCCCGCGAGATGCGCGGCCAGGTGCTCGATTCCATGGACCTCGAGCGCGAGCGCGGCATCACCATCAAAGCGCAGACCGTGCGCCTCAAATACACGGCGGCCGACGGCCACGACTACATCTTCAACCTCGTCGACACCCCCGGCCACGTCGACTTCGCGTACGAGGTCAGCCGGTCGATGCGGGCCTGCGAGGGCTCGCTGCTCCTGGTCGACGCCACCCAGGGGGTGGAGGCCCAGACGCTCGCCAACGCCTATCAGGCGATCGACGCCGACCACGAGGTCGTCGTCGTGCTCAACAAGATCGACCTGCCGGCCGCCGAGCCCGCGAAGATCAAGGAGCAGATCGAGGACATCCTCGGTCTCGATGCCGCCGACGCGTTGTTGATCTCGGCCAAGACCGGCGACGGCGTCGACGAGGTCATGGCGGCGATCGTCGAGAAGCTGCCGCCGCCGAGCGGCGAGGTGGCGGCGCCGTTGAAGGCCCTCGTCGTCGACAGCTGGTACGATCCCTATCTCGGCGTCGTGACCCTGATCCGGGTGAAGGAGGGCCGGCTCCAAAAGGGCATGCGCGCCCGCTTCATGGGCACGGGCGCGGTGCACCCGATCGACCGCGTCGGCGTCTTCAGCCCCAAGCCCGTCGTCATCGACGCCCTCGGTCCCGGCGAGGTCGGCTTCATCACCGCCGGCATCAAGGACATCGCCGACGCCCAGGTCGGTGACACCGTCACCGACGACAAAAAACCGGCCGACCACCCGCTGCCGGGCTTTCGGCCGTCGCAGCCCGTCGTCTTCTGCGGCATGTTCCCCGCCGACGGCGCCGACTACCCGGCGCTCAGGG
>CAZCVH010000029.1:0-14346 GCA_964502115.1 uncultured Geminicoccaceae bacterium | reverse complement strand
CCTTGCCCGAGGCCACCGCGACGATCGCGCGCACGCCCTCGGCCAGCGGTCGCTGTTGGGGCGCCTGCGCGGCGGCCTGCTGGGTGGGCGAGGTCGGGCGCGGCGGCGCGGCGCGCTCCTGCGGGGCGGGGCGTTCGGCGGTCAGCACCGCCGTCACCGAGGTCACGCCCGGGAGCTCGCGGACCGCGGCCTCGGCGGCCTTGCGGACGGGCTCGAAGGCCTCGGCCTCGGCGGGCGCCACCTCGATGGCGAAGCCGACGTTGCTGTCCTTGACGACGAGGCCGGTGACCAGGCCGGCGGTGACGATGTCCTGCTCGGCGTCGGGCGGGCGAATGCGACGCAACGCCGCCAGCACCGCCTCGCGATCGATCGCGCTCATGGTTGAACCCCTCTCGCCATAGGCCGATATTGGATCAACATATGCGCTAGCGCATCACATCTCGAACGACCATCGCGGAAGGACCGGGGATGCCCTGGAACAATCAAGGCGGCGGACGGTGGCAAGGGGGTCAGGGCCCCTGGGGCGGCCGCCCGTCCGGCGGCGGACCTTCGGGCGGCGGAGGCGGCGGTCAGCAGCCACCCGACCTGGAGGAATTGATCCGCAAAAGTCAGGAAAAGATCAAGCAGTGGTTCCCCGGCGGTGCCGGCGGCGGCGGCGGTGGCGGATTCGGCAACCGCCGGGTGTTCGCCATCGGCGCGGCGGTACTGGTGGCGATCTGGCTGTTGTCGGGCTTCTATCGGGTCCAGCCGGCCGAGCGCGGCGTCGAGCTGATGTTCGGTCGGTTCTACGAAGTCACCGGCCCGGGCCTGCATTACGCCATCCCGTCTCCGGTCCAAACCGTGTTCAGGCCCGAGGTCGAACGCGTGAACCGGGTGGAGATCGGCTTTCGCGACGGCCGCGGCGGCAGCGGTTCGATCCGCGAGGTCTCCGGCGAGAGCCTGATGCTTACCGGCGACGAGAACATCGTCGACATCAATTTCGTCGTGTTGTGGAAGATCTCCGTTCCACAGGACTTCCTCTTCAACGTCCGCGATCCCGAGGGCACGGTGAAGGCGGCGGCCGAAAGCGTGATGCGCGAGATCATCGGCCAGACGCCGATCGCCGAGGCGACCACCGAGGGCCGCGGCGTCATCGAGACCGATGTCCGCGCGCAGCTGCAGAGCCTGCTCGACAATTACGGGGCGGGCATCCTGATCACCGAGATCCAGCTGCAGAAGGCCGACCCGCCGGGTGAGGTCATCGAGGCCTTCCGCGACGTCCAGCGCGCCCAGGCCGACCGCGAGCGCCTGCAGAACGAGGCCGAGGCGTTCGCCAACGACATCATCCCGCGCGCCCGCGGCGAGGCCGAGCGCATCATCCAGGAAGCCGAGGCCTACAAGCAGACGGTCGAGGCACGGGCCTCCGGTGAGGCGTCGCGCTTCAACGCGATCTACACCGAATACGCCAACGCCCGCGAGGTCACGGCGCGGCGGATCTACCTCGAAACGATGGAATCGGTACTCCGCGACATGAACAAGCTGGTGATCGACGGCCAGGCCAGCGGCGGCTCCGGCGTCGTGCCCTATCTGCCACTGCCCAATCTGCAGGAGCGGCCGGTGCGGCAAACCTCGGCGTCGGGCGGTAGCGGCTCGTCGACGTCGACCACGCAGAACGACGGTGGGAGCCAGTAACGATGAACCGCAACGCCATTATCGGTCTCGGCGTCGGGGCGGCGCTACTCCTCACCGCGCTCTCCTCCGCCTTCACCGTCAACGAGGCCCAGCAGGCGCTGGTGCTGCGCTTCGGCGCGGTGCAGCGCTCGATCCAGCAGGCGGGGCTCTATTTCAAGATCCCGCTGATCGACAGCGTCAACTATATCGAGCGCCGGGTGCTGGCCTACGACGTTCAGCCTCAGGAGCTGATCCTCGGCGACCGCAAGCGTCTCGTCGTCGACAGCTTCGCGCGCTACCGCATCGTCGACCCCGAGCTGTTCTTTCAGCGCGCGCGTACCGAGGCCGCCCTACAGGGACAGATGCAGCCGATCTTGAACTCGGCGATGCGTAACGTCCTCGGCGAGGTGCCGCTCTTTACGGTGCTCTCCGCCAATCGCGACGAGCTGATGAACCGCATCGAAGGGCGCGCCAACCAGGCGATGGCCAATTTCGGCGTCGACGTCGTCGACGTCCGGATGAAGCGTGCCGACCTGCCCGAGGAGAACAGTCAGGCGATCTTCCGCCGCATGCGCAGCGAACGCGAGCGCGAGGCCCGCGAGCTGCGCGCCCAGGGTGAGGAACTCGCCGCCCGTATCCGCGCCCGTGCCGACCGCGAGCGCGCCGTGCTGATCGCGGAGTCCCAGCGCGATTCCGAGATCCTGCGCGGTGAGGGCGACGCCGAGGCGGTGAAGATCTTCGCCGACGCCTTCGGGCGCGACGCCGACTTCTTCGGCTTCTACCGCTCGATGCAGGCCTACCGCACCGCGCTCGGCGCCGAGTCGACGCAGTTCGTGATGTCGCCGTCGACCGAATTCTTCCGCTACTTCGACAGCGGTTCGCTCGAGGCGGTGGTGCGCGGCGGGCAGGATCGGGTGGTGCCCGAGGAAGCGCCCGGCGATGCCGAAGCCCGCGCACCCGCTCCGGCGCAAGGCGGCGCCGGTGACGACGAAGCCGGCGGCGACGGTCGGGCGCTCTTGGACCGCCTGCGCGGCGATGCCGCGCAGACCGTGCTGCGAGGGGAGGCGGGCGAAGCGTCCGCGGAGTGATGAGCCGCGCCGGTGACGCCGCCGCGGATCGATGATCGATCTCGCGGTGGCGCTCGCTCTGGTCCTCGTCATCGAGGGACTGTTGTGGGCGGCTTTTCCTGATCGGATGAAGGACCTGGCGGCGCGGGCCGCGACCCTGCCGTCGTCCCTCTTGCGCCGCGTCGGGCTCGTCGCCATGGCTGTCGGTGTGGTGGTGGTGTGGTTCGTTCGGGGCGGCTGAGGGTGGCGGCTCGTGAGCGGCCACGCCCGGTGTCGACCGGCGCGATGCGCCGGCTGGCGATGGTGTGGAGGAACGACCCCGAGATGTTGGCAGTGGTGACGAAGTCGGCCCGGCGCAACGCCCATGCCGCCGTTTGCGCATTGGTGGTGCTCGTCGGGCTGCTCGCGACCGCCTCTCAGCCCGGTCAGACCCAAGCGCTGCCCCCCGCCGCCGGTTTCGCCGACCTGGTCGAGCGGGTGTCGCCCGCCGTCGTCAACGTCTCTTCGACCCGTGCTGTAAACGGGGTTCAGGGCCCGGAATTCCCGCTGCCGGAATTTCCCCCGGGCTCGCCGTTCGAAGAGTTCTTCCGCGACTTCTTCGACCGCGAGCAGCGCCCGGAGCGCCCGCCCCGGCGCGAGAGTTCGTCGCTCGGTTCCGGCTTCGTGGTCGATCCGCAGGGCCACGTCGTCACCAACAACCACGTCATCGCCGAGGCCGACGAGATCACGGTGATCTTCGCCGACGAACGCGAGTATCCGGCGGAGGTCGTCGGCCGCGACGCGAAGACCGATCTGGCGCTGTTGAAGATCGAAGGCGAGGAGCCCTTTCCCCACCTCGAATGGGCCGACAGCGACGACATCCGGGTCGGCGACTGGACCATCGCCATCGGCAACCCGTTCGGCCTGGGCTCGACCGTCACCGCCGGCATCGTGTCGGCGCGCGGCCGCGACATCCGCGCCGGCCCCTACGACGACTTCATCCAGGTCGACGCCGCGATCAACCGCGGCAATTCGGGCGGGCCGAGTTTCACGCTCGACGGCGAGGTGCTGGGCGTCAACACCGCGATCTTCTCGCCCTCCGGCGGCAATGTCGGGATCGGTTTCGCGATCCCCGCCAACCTCGCCCGCCCGGTGATCGAATCGTTGAAAGAGACCGGCCGGGTCGCGCGCGGGTGGCTCGGCGTGCGCATCCAGTCGGTCACCCCCGAGATCGCCCAGAGCCTCGGCCTGCCCGACGACGAGGGCGCGCTGGTGGCGAGCGTGACGCCCGGCGGACCGGCGGACGAGGCCGACATCCGGCCCGGCGACGTCATCGTCGCCTTCGACGGGAAGAAGATCGAGAGAATGCGCGGCCTCCCGCGGATCGTCGCCGAGACCGAGATCGCCAAGGAGGTGACGGTCGACGTCTGGCGGCGTGGCGAGCAGATCGAGCTGGCGGTCACGCTCGGCGAGCTGCCCAGCGATCGCGAGCTCGCGCAGATGGACCAGAACGGCGCCGAAGGCGCGCCGACCGACCGCGCCGAGTTCAGCTCGCTCGGGTTGACCGTGGCGACGATTACCGACGCGCTGCGCGACGAGTTCGACCTTGCGGCCGAGACCGCCGGCGTGGTCGTCATCGACGTCGCACCGCAGGGCCCGGCGGCGGACGAGGAGGTGCGCCCCGGCGACGTCGTCGTCGACGTCGACCAGGACCCGGTGTCCTCACCCGCCGAGATGGCCGCCGTCGTCGACGCCGCGCGTGACGAGGGTCGACCCTCGGTGCTGCTGTTGATCTCGCGGCAGGGCGATCACCGCTTCGTCGTGTTGCGGTTCCAGACCTGAACGGCGCGCGGCGGGGCAGGGGACCGAGCGCGGACGCTCGCACCGGCCTTTCCGCCGCCGGCGATGCTCGCTCAGGCGGGCACGGCGATGGGCTGGGGGCGGCGGCGATCGGTGCGCACGGTCCACGCCAGCAGGCCCACGACCACGACGACGCCGGCCACGTCGACGGCGAGGTTGGCGGGCCAGAGCGCGGCGACGCCGGCGGCGAAGGCGACAGCCCTGAGCGGCCAGCTCAGCCGCGCCTCCATGCAACCCTGCAGCGCGGCGGCGATGCCGTAGATGCCGACGAGCGCGAAGGCGAAGACCTCGAGCGCCGCCAGCGGCGTGCCGCCGACGAGCGGGGTGTAGGCGAACAGCACCGGGACGATGTAGAGGCCCTTGGCGATCTTCCAGCTCTGATACCCGGTGAGCATCGGCGGCGCCTTGGCGATGGCGGCGGCGGTAAACGAGGCCAGGCACACCGGCGGGGTGACGTTCGAATCCTGGCTCAGCCAAAAGATGATCATGTGCGCCGCCAACAGCGCCGAGGTCACGAGCGCCGGGTCGAGCAGCTGGTCGCGCAGGCTGAAGCGAACCTCCTGCGGCAGCTGCGCCAACAGTTGGCGGGCCTCGTCGAGCGCCAGGGTCTGACCGCCGAGGCCGGCGAGCTCCGGTGAGGCGAGGGCGAGGAGCGGGGTCGCGCTCGCCGGCACGCCCTCGGTCACGAACAGGTGGATGACGGTGTTGTCGCCGATCATGCCGGCGAGCGCCGGCGCCGACAGCGTGGCCAGGACGATGTAGGCGGCGGTGACCGGCAGCCCCATGCCGAGGACGAGCGAGGCCAGGCCGATCAGCGCGATGGCGATCAGCAGGTTGCCGCCGGCCCAGTCGGCGATCATCAGCGAGAAGGTGTTGCCGATGCCGGCGGTGGCGATGACGTTGACCACCAGGCCCACCGAGCACAGCAGCACCGCGGTCAGCACCATGTTGCGCGCCCCGAGGGCGAGGGCGTCGAGGATGGCGCGCGGCCCCATCGGATGGCGGGTGAGCCAGCTCGAGACGATGATGGCGCCGATACCGACGACGGCGGCGTAGGTCGGCGTGAAGCCGGAGAGGAGCAGCGCGATCAAGACGGTGATCGGGACGACGAAGCTCGCCCCGGCGTTGCGGAACGCTTGGCGGAGCGACGGTCCGCCGCCGACGGTGGCCCGCAGGTCCAGGCGCTTGGCCTCGATGCGCACGAAGTAGCCGACCGACGCGACGTAGAGCAGCGCCGGCAACAGCGCCACGGCGATGATGACCTCGTAGGAGATCTGGGTGTAACTCGCCATCACGAAGGCGCCGGCGCCCATGATCGGCGGCATCAACTGACCGCCGGTCGAGGCTGCGGCCTCGACGCCGCCGGCGAAGGCGGCCGGATAGCCGTTGCGCTTCATCAGCGGGATGGTGATCACGCCGGTGGACGCGGTATTGGCGACCACCGAGCCGGAGATCGTGCCCGTCAGCCCCGAGGCGACGACCGCGACGAGGCCGGGACCGCCCACCAGCCGCCCGGCGACGGCGCGGGCGAGGTCGATGACGAACTCGCCGGCGCCCGAGCGCAGGAGAAACGCGCCGAAGATGATGAACAAAAAGACGTAGGTCGACGAGATCCGGGCGATCGTACCGAACAGGGCGTCGTCGCCGTAGATCGAGCGGAAGAGCACGGTCTCCCAGGAGAGCCCCCGGAAGCTGAAGACGCCGCCGACGTACTGGCCCCACCAGCCGACATAGGTGATCGCGACGACGATCAGGAGCGGGATGATCAGACCCGTCGTGCGGCGGGTGAACTCGATGGCGCCGACGATGACGACGACGGCGGCGAGCCAGTCCTGCGGCGCCAACCGCACCCCGCGGTCGTAGATCGCGCTCTCCGACAACGCCAGATGCACCGCCGCGGCGGCGACCGCGAGGCCGAAGGCGAGGTCGGTCCACAGCCACGCCCGGCTCTCCTTGACGGCGCCGCGGTCGAGGATCGGGAAGTAGACCGCGCAGAGGACGACGAAGCCGGCGAAGTGCAGGGCGTTGCGCAAGAGCTCGCCGACGTCGCCCACGAACGCGAAATAGAGGTGCGCCAGCGAGATCAGGACCGCGAAGGCGGTCACGAGCCGGCGCCACCAGCCGTGCAGCTCACGGACGACGCTGCCACCGGCCTCGTTGTCGTCGGCCTCGCCGTCGCCGGCGTCGTCGTGGCGGGCGGAGGCGCTGCCGCGGTCGCCGTCCGGCGTCGTCGCCATCGCGCGGCCCTCCCGTTACGCCGAGACGCCACGGCCGCCGCGCCCGGACGGACGCGACGGCCGCCGACGGCGCCGTGTCAGTCGGCGATCAGGCGCTCGGGGATGTCGAGCCCGGCCTCCTCGAAGTAGCGCGCCGCGCCCGGATGCAGCGGTAAGGGCAGCCCGGCGAGGGCGGCCTCGAGGCTCATCGCGTTGGTCGCAGGGTGGATCGCCTGCAGGAACGGCAGGTTCTCGAACACGGTCTTGGTGAAGAGGTAGACGTGCGCCTCGGGGACGTCGTCGCGCACCGCCAGGAAGTTCGGCTGGGCGATGGTGCGGATGTCCTCCTCCTGATCGGGATAGGTCCCGGCGTCGATGACGTAGCGGGTCCAGAGGCCCTTGCCGCCGTCGGCGGTCTCGAGCTCCTCGTCGGTGACGTCGAGCACGGTGAAGCTGTCACCGGCGGCGGCGAGCAGCTGGCTGATGGCGCCCACCGGCGGCCCGCCCGGCACGCCCATGCCGACGACCTGGCCGTTCTGCAGCGCCTCGGCGGAAGGGGTGTAGCCGGCGTAGAGCAGGTCGTAGTCGGCGTCGATGTCGATGCCGAAACCTTCCAACAGGGTCCGGTTCGAGCCGATGGTGCCGGAGTTGCGGCGGCCCATCGCCATCGCCTCGCCGGTCGTGTCGACGAGGTCGGTGAGCGTGCCGTCCTGGACGTGCGCGTTCGCGACGACGAAGTGCTCGACGTTCTGCCACAGCATGCTGACCGCGCGCAGGTTCTCCTGCGGCTCGTCGACCGGGCCGGTGCCGCTGCGGGCGTAGAAGCCGTAGAGCCCCTGCAGGATGGCGAACTGGGCCTCGTTCTCGCGCAGCAGCCGGACGTTCTCGCCCGAGCCGGCGGAGTTGATCGCCGACATGCCGATGCCGTGATCGGGCTGCAGCTTGACCTTGGCGAGGGTCGAGAGCGCGACGCCCACCGGGTAGTAGGTGCCGCCGGTCGAGGCGGTGGACAGGATGTAGTTGGCGTCGTCCTGCGCCTGGGCGGCGCCGGTAAGGGTGAGCGCACCCGCGAACAGGGTCGCGGCGGCGGTGGCGCGAAGCGTGTGACGGCGATGCATGTCGCCTCCCTCGATCGACGATGTCGACCCGCGTGCAACGGATCTTTCTTGAACAGCGACCCATGTCCGTAGCCCATCCGCTCGGACACGGCCACCCCATGGGCGTGCGGGTGCGAACGCGAAACGGCGCGCGACCCGAGGGATCGCGCGCCGTCGACGCCGCCGGCATCGGCGTCCGGGCGGCTCAGTCGGCGTGTGCCGCCGCCTTCTCCGCCTCCGCCTGCTCCGCCACCACCTCGTCGGCGTCGCCGACGTCGTCCGGCCGGGCGCACACGCCCACCTTGCGGCGGCCCTTCTTGCTGTAGTCGACGTCGGCGGCGAGATCCGGCCGCTCCACCTTCAACCGCTGGATCTCGTCCCGCGTCAGCACCTTGGTCTCGTCGAAGCCGAGGTCGACCTCGGTCGAGAAGCCGCCCTTGTACTTCAAGCGTTCCAGATCGTAGAATTTCTTGGTGGCCGTCGTCTTTGCAAAGGCCTTGAGGCAGCCCAACATGTACTTCCGCTTTTCCTTATCGCGGATCCACGGATAGCTCAGGAAGGTCTTGCGGGCGTAGAAACGCGCGTAGTTCTTGAGCACGCCCTTGAGCACCTGCTCGCGGGTCATCTCCTCGGGCTGGATGATCGGGGTGACGAAGTTGTACTTCGAGTAGTCGCGCACCTCGACCTTGTCGCCCAGCTCCTCAAAAAGCTCGGCGAACGGCCAGGGCGTGTACATGTTCCAGTTCGCCATGTCGACTTTCCAGTCGAGGGCGAGGCGGTAGGTCTCCTCGATGGTCTCCGGGGTCTCGCTCTCGAGGCCCATGATGAACTGGGCCTCGGCGACGATGCCCTGATCGCGCAAAAGCGTGATGGCGAGCTTGTTCTGCTCGATCGTCGTCTGCTTGCGGAAGCGGTCGAGGTTGAGCTGCGCCGCCGCCTCGGTGCCGAGCGAGACGTGGATGAGCCCGGCCTCGCGGTAGAGCTTCAGGTGCTCGCGGTCGCGAAGGATGTCGGTGACCCGGGTGTTGATCCCCCATTGCACCGGCAGCTGCCGCGCCTTCAGTTCCTCGCACAGGGCGATGAACTTCTTGCGGTGGATCGTCGGCTCCTCGTCGGCGAGAATGAAGAATTCGACGTTGTGGTCGCGCACCAGCGCCTCGACCTCGTCGACGAACTTCTTCGGATCGCGCACACGGTATTTCCGCCAGAACTTCCACTGCGAGCAGAAGCGGCAGGTGAAGGGGCAGCCGCGGGCGAAGTTCGGGACGGCGACGCGGCAATTCTTCGGGATGTAGATGTACTGATCCCAGTCGAGCAGCGACCAGTCCGGCGTCAGGCTGTCGAGATCCTCGATGACCGGCTCGGCGGGGGTCGAGACGACCTTGTCGTCCTCGAGGAAGGCGAGGCCCTTGATGTTGCGGCGCTGGTCGAGAACGGTGCCGTCCTGGATCGCGCTCAACAGGTTGACGGCGATACGCTCGCCCTCGCCGCGGACGATGTAGTCGATCCAGGGCGCCTCGTTCAGGACCTGGCCGTACATGAAGGTCGGATGGATGCCGCCGAGCACCGTGACGCAGTCGGGCATGGCCTCGCGGGCGAGCTCCAGGGTGCGCTGCGCCTGGTAGATCATCGGGGTGATGGCGGTGGCGAGGACGACGTCGGGCGCGTTCTTGGCGATGATCGCGCGCAGATCGTCGTCCTTGATCTCGTTGGTCATCGCGTCGATGAAGCGGACATTCTCGATGCCCGCGTTCTTCAGAGCGCCGCCGATGTACGCGACCCAGCCCGGCGGCCAGTTGCCCGCGATCTCGGCGCCGCCCGCGTGATAGTTCGGCTGGATCATCATCACGCGCATGGTGCACCCCCCTTTGACGGCTGCGACTTGACGGCTGCGACGGCGCGGGCACGCTAATCGACGGCGGACCCGCGAACGTTGATCCAGGCCAAACCTAACAGCGTCGCGAGCACTTTACGTCAGGTTTCAGTGACAGACATAGGTGCAAGACGGTGGGGTCGTGGGTGCTTCCGGCGCCGGCGGCGTGTTCGCCGAAAGCCGGGCGCTGCGGGGCAGGGCTCGTCGGCGGCGACTTGAACGGCCGTCGGCATTTACGCCATCGACGGGCGCGCGACTTGAACTTAAGTTTCGGGTCAACCGACACAGGGAGGGGAAGCGAGCGATGCGTGTGGGCGATTTACGGGAGTTCGACGACGGCGCGTCGCTGATCACCGTCAGCGGCGAGGTCACGATCCGCGAAGCCGTCGGCACCATGGCGAGCTCGCGCATCGGCGCGGTTCTCGTGGTCGAGGACGGCCGGGTGGCGGGCATCTTCACCGAACGCGACCTGATGACCAAGGTGGTGGCCGGGGACCGCGATCCGGCGGCGACACGGGTCGCGGACGTCATGACCGCCGACGTGCGGACGGTGAAGATCGACGACGACGCCATCGACTGTCTCGAGACCATGGACGAGGGCCGCTTTCGGCACATGCCGGTGGTCGACGCCGAAGGCCGCCCGATCGGCATGCTGAGCCAACGCGATTTCGTCGCGACCACGCTGCCGCAGGCGCTCGCGCTCGCGGGGCGGACGGCGCGCGCGACCGTCGCCAAGCGCTACCAGCCGGTGGCGATCGCGGCGAGCGTCCTGGCGTACACCGTCGTCATCATCGTCGCGGTCAGCCTCATCACCTGATCGTGCCGGTGCCGATGGACGCGCGATCGCCTTAGGTTGCGCCGCTGAACGTTGGTGCAGCCCGGGAGGCGTGGATGAAGCCGGTCGTTACGTTGACCTTGAACCCTGCCATCGATTCGTCGAGCGAGGCAGATACCGTCCATCCCGTGCGCAAGGTGCGCACCACCAACGAGCGTTTCGATCCCGGCGGCGGCGGCATCAACGCCGCGCGCGTGATCGAGGAGCTCGGCGGACGGGCGTTCGCGGTGTATCTCGCCGGTGGCAATTCCGGCAACGTCCTCGACGACCTGCTGGACGAGCTCGGGCTGGTCTACCACCGCGTCCACATCAAGGAGCCGACGCGGGTGAGCCACGTCGTCTTCGAGCGCTCGCGCAGTCACGAGTATCGCTTCACGCCGACCGGGCCCACGCTGGAGGAACGCGAGTGGCGGCACGCGCTCGAATTCCTCGATCTCCTGGATTTCGACTACCTGTTGGCGAGCGGAAGCCTGTCGCCGGGCGTGCCCGAGGACTTCTACGTCCGGCTCGAGCGGCTCGCCGCCGGCAAGAACGCCAAGTTGGTGGCGGACACCTCGGGCGAGCCGCTGCGGCGGTTGTTGGACCACGGCGCCCATCTGGTGAAGCCGAGCGTCGGTGAACTCGAAGCGGTCGTCGGCGAGTCCCTGCGCGAGCCCGACAAGCTCGAAGCCGCCGCCAAGACCATCATCGAGCGCGGCCGGCTGGACATGATGACCGTCACGCTCGGTCGCGACGGCGCGCTGCTGGTAACGCCCGATTTCACGCGCCGGCTGCCGTCGCCGAACGTCGAGGTCAAGAGCGCGGTCGGCTCCGGCGACAGCTTCTTGGCGTCGATGACGCTCGCGCTCGCCCGCGGCACCGGTCCGCTGCACGCGTTCCTCGACGGCGTCGCGGCGGGCGCGGCGACCGCGATGACGGTCGGCACCGAACTCTGCCATCGCGACGACGTCCGGCGGCTGCGGCGGGAGCTCGACACGATGGTGTGAGCGGCGCGGCTCGGGCGGCGTCCTCATAATCCATATTATGTAAAATTTGCCCCGAATGCCGCGGAAAGGCGACGGTGTGGCGTCGCTCGGCGCGACCTTTTGCCGTTGGATGCGGAAGGTTGCGGCGAAGGCGTCACGTTGCCTCCTGCCTAGGAAAGCGGCACGATGCCCGCGTCGGGTCACCTTCAGGGAGGTAACCATGAGCGCAGACCGACACGGCCTGAACTACCGTGGCTTCACCGCGCGTATCTACTACGACGAGGACGAAGCCGAGGTGTTGGGCCACATCCCGACCAGCAAGGGCGGTATCGACTTCCGCTGCAGCGCGCTCGGCGCCGTGGAGCAGGAGTTGCACCGCGTCGTCGATCGCCACCTGCGCCAGCATCCCGACGCCGAGCCGATCGAGCCCGAGCGCTGACCAGCGCCCGGCGGTGACCGCCCGCGGCCGTGGAACCCGCCGCGTGGCCGCGCGCCGGCCACCGTCGCGGCTCTGCCGACGTCGCGGCTCTGGACGGCCGCGGGCGATCGCGCCACACACTCCCGCGGTGGCGGGCCCGCGCGCCGGCGCCACGACGAACGTCTCGGGAGACTTGCCATGGCGTCGTCCACGCGTCGTCTCGTTCCCGCGTTGCTCGCAGCCGCGCTCGCGCCGGCGGCCGGCGCGGCCCAGGAGCTAGAGCCCGTGACCCTCGCCGTCGTCGGCAGCTGGAGCGGCCTGCCGCTGCACCAGGAGTTCGAACGGCCGTTCTGGAGCGAGCATCTCCCGCAGGCGTCGGGCGGCGCGATCACGGTCAACCTCACCACCTTCGATCAGATGGGCGTCGACAGCGGCGACGTGTTCCGGCTGTTGGACGACGGCGTTTTCGACGTCGGCGCCACGGTCGCCGACTACACCGTCGGCGACGCGCCGGCGCTCGAGGGCCTCGACGTGCCGCTCGTCGCCACCGAGCCGGCCGACGCCCGCACCATGGTCGATGCCGCGCGGCCGATGGTCGAGGACATCATGGCCGACCGCTTCGGTGCCGAGCTGTTGGCGATCGCGCCCTATCCGCCGCAGGTCGTCTTCTGCAACGCCGAGATCGCCACCCTCGACGACCTCGAAGACCTGAAGATCCGCGGCTCCGGGCGGATGACCACCAAGTTCCTCGAAGCTCTCGGCGCCGAAGGCGTCAATCTCGGCTTCGCCGAGGTGCCGGGCGCGCTCGAGCGCGGCGTCATCGACTGCGCCATCACCGGTTCCGGCTCGGGCTACAGCGCCGGCTGGTGGGAGAGCGCGACGCATCTGATGACGCTGCCGCTGGGCGGCTGGGACCCGGTGGTCACGGCGATGAACCTGGAGCGCTGGAACGGCCTCTCCGCCGACATGCGGACGTTCCTCGCCGACGAGATCCGCACCGCCTTCGAGGAGCCGGCCTGGGAGGCGGCCGCCGGCGCGCTCGCCGAGGACATCACGTGTCTCACCGGCGACGGCGCGTGCCCGCGCGGCGAGACCGCCGAGATGGTGCTGGTCGAGCCGAGCCCGGAGGACACCGCCCTGGCGCGGCGCGTGCTCGAGCAGACCGTGTTGCCGGCATGGGCCGAGCGCGCCGGCGAGGACTGGGCGAAGCGGTGGAACGCGAGCGTCGGCGCGGTCGTCGACGTCAACATCCCGCTCGACTGACGCCTCTCGCGGTCGCGTCGCGTGGATCGCCTCGTCGCCGTCGTCGCGCGCGTCAACCGCGCCATCGCGCGGCTGTTGGGCCTCGCTCTGCTCGCCATGGGCGGGCTGATCCTGGTCGAGATCGCGCTGCGGCGGACGGTGGGCGGCGCGCTCGGCGGCTCCGACGAGATCGCCGGCTACGTCGTGGCGGCGATCGCCACCTGGGGCTTCGCCTACGCGCTGGTCGAGCGCGCCCATGTCCGCATCGACCTGGTCCAGCGCCGCCTGCCGCCCGCCGCTCGGGCCTGGCTCGACGTCTTCGCCCTGGCGCTCGTCACCGCCGTCGCCGCCGCCGTCACCGCCTACGGCTGGCGCGTCCTCGCCACCACCCTGGAGCGCGGCTCGACCGCCAACACCCCGCTCGAGACGCCGCTATGGATCCCGCAGTCGATCTGGCTCGCGGGTTGGGCGTGGTTCACCGCGACCGCGACGCTGCTGCTGGCGGCGGCACTGATCCACGCCGTGCGCGGGCGCTACGCCGCGGTCGAAGGCGTCGCCGGTGGCGGCGCCACGGACGAGCGGCGATGATCGCGACGACCACCGCGGCGCTGCTCGCCGGCCTGGCGCTGTCGCTGCCGGTGGGCGCCGTGCTGATCGTGCTCGGCGTCGGCATCGATCTGTTCTACTCGCCCTTCCCCCTGATCCGCGGCCTCGGCCAGGTGGTGTGGTCGGCGACCAACAGCTCGCTGTTGATCGCGATCCCGTTCTTCGTGCTCCTGGGCGAGATCCTGGTGCGCGGCGGCATCGCCGAGCGGACCTATCGCGCGCTCGACGTCTGGCTGGCGTGGCTGCCGGGTGGGCTGGTCCACGCCAACATCGCCACCGCCACGATGTTCTCGGCGACCTCGGGCTCGTCGGTGGCGACCGCCGCCACCGTCGCCACCGTCGCGATGCCGCAGGCCAAGACGCTCGGCTACGATCCGCGCCTGTTCGCCGGCGCGATCGCGGCGGGCGGCACCCTCGGCATCATGATCCCACCGTCGATCAACCTGATCGTCTACGGCTTTCTCACCGAGACCTCGATCCCGCGGCTGTTCCTCGCCGGGCTGGTGCCCGGGCTCTTGCTCGCCCTCGGCTTCATGGC
>CAZCVH010000028.1:0-14660 GCA_964502115.1 uncultured Geminicoccaceae bacterium | reverse complement strand
CCTCGCGAGCCTCGCCACCGCCGCGACCCTCGCGCTCGCCACCGCCGGCACGGCGGTGGCGGGCGCAGGCGCCACCGACCTCGGCGCCGACGGTCTCGCCCTCGCGGGCTACGACCCGGTCGCCTACTTCACCGAGGGCGAGCCGACCAAGGGCTCGGCCGAGTTCACCGCCACCGTCGACGGCGCCACCTACCGCTTCGCCAACGCCGACCATCGCGCCGCGTTCGAGGACGACCCCGAGCGCTACCTCCCGGCCTACGGCGGCTACTGCGCCTTCGGCCTCGCGATGGGCCAGAAGGTCGGCAGCGACCCGGAGGTCTGGGAGATCGTCGACGGCCAGCTCTACCTCAACGTCAACCAAGACGTTCAAGACCGCTGGGAGGCCAACATTCCGGGGTTCGTCGAGACCGCCGACCACAACTGGAACGTCGTCGCCGACATCCCCGCCGCGCGTCTCAAGGAAGAAACGCCCGAAGGCGTCCGTCTCGGCGCCGCCGAGTGACCACCCGACCGTCCACCGCCCCGAGTTCCAACCTCCAGAGAAGGGATCCCCGATGAAGACCACCGCCGTCCTCGTCAGCTCCGCGCTCGCCGCCGCCGCCGGCTTCGCCGGCACCTCCGGCACCGCCCACGGCCAGGACATGGTCAAGTGCTACGGCGTCTCGCTCGCCGGCGAGAACGACTGCGCCGCCGGGCCGGGCACCACCTGCGCCGGCACCTCGACGGTGGACTACCAGGGCAACGCCTGGACGCTCGTCCCCGCCGGCACCTGCGAGGACACGGTCATCGAGACCGCCGACGGTCGCGCGGTCGAAGGCTCGCTCGAGCCCTTGGAGCGCGACCTTCCCGAGCAGAGCTGAACTCAACGCCGGCCGGCCGTCCCTCGGGGCGGCCGGTTCCCCTTGCCGCGGAGCCGCGCCATGGCCGAACCGCTGCCACCGCGTGCGGGCGTGGGCTTCAAGCTCGAGCACGCCCGCCCGATCCTCGACACCACCCCCGACGTCGGCTGGTTCGAGGTCCACCCCGAGAACTACATGGTCGAGGGCGGCCCGCGCCTCGCGACGCTCGACGCGATCCGCGCGCGCTACCCGTTGTCGCTGCACGGCGTCGGCCTCTCGCTCGGCAGCGCCGAGCCGCCCGATCGCGACCATCTGGCCGCCCTCGGGGCGCTGGTCGAGCGCTACGATCCGGCCTCGGTCTCCGAGCACGTCGCCTGGGTCGCCCACGGCGAGCTCTATTTCGGCGATCTGTTGCCCGTCACCATCGACGACGCCAGCCTCGCCGTGCTCTGCGCCAACATCCAGCGCACCCAGGACGCCCTCGGCCGCCGCATCCTGGTCGAGAACCCGTCGCACTACCTCCGCCCCGCCGGCGGCGAGCGCGCCGAGCTCGAGTTCCTCACCGCCATGGCGCGGCGCACCGGCTGCGGGCTCCTGGTCGACCTCGACAACATCCAGATCAGCGCCGCCAACGTCGGCTACGACGCCGCGGCCTATGTCGACGGCCTGCCGGGCGAGCTCGTCGGCGAGGTCCATCTCGCCGGCCACGCCGAGGACACGGGCGACGGCGAGCTGTTGATCGACACCCATTCGCGCCCCGTGCCGGCCGACGTCTGGCAGCTCTTCCGCCGCCTCGTCGCGCGCGTCGGCGCGGTGCCGACCCTGGTCGAGTGGGACAACGACGTGCCCGACTGGCCGGTGCTCGAGGCCGAGAGGCACAAGGCCGCGATCTGCCTCGAAGCCCACGCCTCCGTGGCGCCGGGCCGGAGGTCGGCGTGAGCGGACCGGCGTCCTGGCAAGCCGAGGTCGCCGCGGCGCTGCGCGCCGACGACGCCGGCGCCGCCCCCGCCGGCCTCGACGCCGAGAACCGGGCGCGCTTTCGGGTCTACCGCAACAACGTCGCGGTCGGGCTCACCGGTGCGCTCGCCGCGGCCTATCCGGTCACCCGGCGGCTCGTCGGCGACGCCTTCTTCACCGCGATGGCCAAGGCGTTCGTCGCCGTCCACCCGCCGCGGACGCGCTCGCTCGCCCTCTACGGTGCCGAGTTCGCGAGCTTCGTCGCCGGCTTCCCGCCGGCGCGCGGCGTGGCCTATCTCGGCGACGTCGCCCGTCTCGAACGGGCGGTGCTGGAGGCGCTGCACGCCGCCGACGCGGCGCCGCTCGCCCCCGACCTCTTGGCCGACCTCGGCGCGCGCGCCGCCGCGGCCGTGTTCACGCCCCATCCGTCGGCGCGCGTGGTCGCCTCGCAGCATCCGATCGGCAGCCTCTGGCAGGGACACCGCGCCGGCGACGGGCCGGTTCGCGTCGAGGGCCGCCCGGAGACCGTGCTCGTCAGCCGGCCGGCGGAGCGCGTGCTGGTCCACCGCCTGGACCCGGCGGCGGGGCGGTTCGTCGCCGATCTGCTCGCCGGCACCGACGCCGCCGGCGCCGCCGCGGCCGCCCTCGCCGTCGATCCCGACTTCGACCCGCTCACCGGCTGGCGGCCGCTGCTCGCCGGCGGTGCGCTCGCCGCCGTCCATCTCGGAGAACAGGCATGAACGTCGACCCGCTCGCCACCCAGGCCGGCGACGGCTGGCTCGCTCGGCTGGGTGCGCTCGATCAGCTCTACGCCCGCGCGGTGACCTGGCTGACGCCGCTGGCGCTCTTGGCCCTGCGGCTACCGGTGGCCGTGGTCTTTTGGCGCTCGGGGCGGACCAAGGTGGAAGGGTGGAACCTCTTCAACGTCGACCCCACACAGGCGTTTCTTTTCCAGCACGAGTTCGGGATGCCGTTTCCGGCCCTCACCGCCCAGGTCACCGCCGTCGCCGAGCACGTCCTGCCGGTGATGCTGGTCTTGGGGCTCGCCACCCGCCTCGGCGCGGCGGGCATGCTGGCGATGACCGCGGTCATCCAGCTGTTCGTGTTCCCGGGCGCCTGGTTCTCCGATCACATGTGGTGGGCGGTGATCCTCTTCGCCGTGATGGCCCTCGGCCCCGGCCGGATCTCGCTCGACCACCTGCTGTCACGTGCCCTCTCCCAAAGGACCTGACGATGTTTCGACGTCTCGCCGTCGCCGCCCTGCTCGTCGCGACCGCCGCCCCCGCCGCGCAAGCTCGAGACCTCCAGCCGCTGGACGGCTGGGTCGTCCAAGCCACGCCGCACGCCTACGCCACCCTCGTCGATCGCGTCGACGCCGCGGTCGAGGCCAGCCCCTTGAACGTCGTCACCCGCGCGAGCGCGACCGTCGGCGCCGAGGCCATCGGCGAGACCATCCCCGGCAACATGGTCGTCGGCGTCTACGCCGCGCCCTTCGCGGTGCGGATGCTCGACGCCAGCGTGCAGGCCGGTATCGAGGCGCCGCTTCGGCTCTACCTGACCGAGAACGACGACGGCACGGCGACGCTGAGCTACCGCAGCGCCAGCTTCGTCTTCGCCCCCTACGACGACGGCGGCGAGGCCTTGGACGCGCTCGCGGCGGAGCTCGACGGCATCCTCGAGGCAATCGCCGCCACCGCGGTGGGCGAGGGTTAAGCCGGGTCGGGGACCTCCAGCACGAGGCCGTCGTGCGCCGGGCTGACGCCCGCGGGCAGCTTCGCCGCCCAGGTGGCGTAGTCGACCTCGTGGCTCATGTGGGTGAGCACGGCCCGCTTCGGCGCCAGCTCCGCGATCCACCCCAGCGTGCGCTCGAGGTGGGCGTGGCTCGGATGGGGCCGGTCGCGCAGCGCGTCGACGATCCACAGATCGAGCCCGCGCAGCCGCTCGAAACTGTCGGCGGGAATGGCGTCGACGTCCGACGAGTAGGCGAAATCGCCGATGCGAAAGCCGAGGCTGCCCATGTTGCCGTGGCGCTGCGCGATCGGCGTGATGGCCAATCCGGCCGCCTCGAACGGCCCGTCGATCCGGTGCGGGATCAGCGCCGGCCGCCACCACCCCTTCATCGGCCGCGACCCGTGCAGCGTGTAGCCGAAGCGCGCTTCGATGTGCTGCAGCGTCGCGCGATCGGTGAAGAACGGGATCGGCGCGGCGCGGTGGATGTTGAAGCTGCGGACCTCGTCGATGCCGTGGAGATGATCGGCGTGGCTGTGGGTGAAGAGCACCGCGTCGACCGTCTTGATGCCGGCGCGCAGCGCCTGGGCGCGCAAATCCGGGCCGGTGTCGACCAGAAGGCGCGCGTCGCCGACATCGACGAGGATCGAACAGCGCAGACGCTGGTTGCGCGGGTCGTCGGAGCGGCAGACCGGGCAGTCGCAGCCGATCACCGGCACCCCCGTCGACGTCCCGCAGCCGAGGACGGTGATCCTCATAAGCCGACGGTCCCGGCCTTGGGAAACAGCCGGAAGAAGTTCTCGGTCGTCATCGCCTCGACCGCCGCCAGCGTCTCGCCGAGCGTCGTGGCCAGGACCTCGGCGATCAGCGGGATGTAGGCCGGCTCGTTGCGCCCGCCCCGGTGCGGCGGCGGTGCCAGATAGGGTGCGTCGGTCTCCAAGAGCAGCCGGTCGCGCGGCACCTCCTTGATGGTGGCGCGCAAGTCCTCGGAGCGCTTGAAGGTCGCGATCCCGCCGATACCGAGATGAAGACCCAGCGCCACGGCGCGCTCGGCCAGCGCGCGCGACGAGCTGTAGCAGTGGATGACGCCCGTGAACGGGCCCTCGCGCATCTCGTCCTCCAGGATGGCCGCGGTGTCGGCGTCGGCGTCGCGGGTGTGCACCACCAGCGGCAGGCCGCTCGCGCGGCAGGCCTGGATATGGGCGCGAAAGGAGCGGGCCTGCGCGTCGCGCGGGCTCTTGTCGTAATAGTAGTCGAGCCCGCTCTCGCCGATCGCCGTCACCTTCGGATCGTCGGCGAAGGCGAGGAGCGGCTCGGCGCTCGCGACGCCGGCGGCGCCGGCCTCGTGCGGATGCACCCCCACCGCCGCCACCACCGAGGCGTGCCGCCGCGCCAGCTCGAGCGCGCCGGGGGCGCGGTCGAGGCGGGTGGCGATCGTCTGCATGAGGCCCACCCCCGCCCGCTCGGCGCGGGCGACGACCTCGGCCTCCTCCTCGACCAGACCCGGGAAATCCAGATGGCAGTGGCTGTCGACGAACACTAGGCGGCGTCCTCGACGTGGCGCGGGAACACGCCCTCGGGCCGCGGCAGGGCCGTGCCCGGCCGCAGCCGGGCGGCGGGATCGCGCACATGGGCCAAGAGCCGCGCCTCCGCCGCCACCGCGAGCTGGTCCAAAAGCCGCGCCGAGGCCTCGGGCACGAACGCCTGGGTGACGACGGCGAGCCGCCGGATCGTCTCGGCGAGGGTGTAGAGCACGGTGCGCATCCGCTCGGGATCGCTCTTCTTGAGCACCCAGGGCGCCTGGGCGTCGACGTAGCGGTTGGCCTCGCCGATGACCGCCCAGATCGCCTCCAGGCCTTTATGGAAGGCCTGCACCTCCATGTGGGCGCGGGTGGCGTCGGGCAGCGCCGCCGCGGCGTCGAGGAGCGCGGTGTCGGCGGTGTCGAAGGCGGCCGGCTCGGGCACCGCGGCGCCGCAGTTCTTGTGGATCATCGACAGCGAGCGCTGCGCCAGGTTGCCGTAGTCGTTGGCGAGATCGGCGTTCATCCGGTGCACCATCGCCCGGTGCGAGAAGTCGCCGTCCTGGCCGAACGGCACCTCGCGCAACAGGAAGTAGCGCACCTGATCGAGGCCGTAGGAGGCGACGAGCTCGTGCGGGTCGATGACGTTGCCCAAGGACTTCGAGATCTTCTGGCCCTCGTTGGTCCACCAGCCGTGGGCGAAGACGCGCTTGGGCGGCTCGAGGCCGGCGGCCATCAAGAAGGCCGGCCAGTAGACGGCGTGAAAGCGCAGGATGTCCTTGCCGACCATGTGGACGTCGGCGGGCCAGAAGCGCTGGTAGTCGCGCCCGTCGGTGTCGGGGTAGCCGACCGCCGACAGGTAGTTGGTGAGGGCGTCGAGCCAGACATAGATGACGTGGTCGGGGTTGTTCGGGACCGGGATGCCCCAGTCGAAGCTGGTGCGCGAGACCGAGAGATCGAAGAGCCCGCCCTCGACGAAGCGCATCACCTCGTTGCGCCGGCTCTCCGGCAGGATGAAGTCCGGGTTCGCCCGGTAGTGCTCCAAGAGGCGGTCCGCCCAGGCGGAGAGCCGGAAGAAGTAGGAGGGCTCCTCGACCCACTCGACCGGCGCGCCCGACGGCGCCTTGCCGTCGTGGATCTCGTTCTCGGCCCAGAAGGCCTCGTCGCGCACCGAATACCAGCCGGCATAGGTGGCGAGATAGATGTCGCCGTTCGCCTCGAGCTTCTCCCACAAGGCCTGCACCGCGCGGAGGTGGCGATCCTCGGTGGTGCGGATGAAGTCGTCGTGGCTGAACTTCCAGGCGTCGGCGAGGTCGCGAAAGCGCACCGAGACCTCGTCGGTGAAGGCCTGCGGCGCCATGCCGGCGGCGCGGGCGGCCTGCTCGACCTTCTGGCCGTGCTCGTCGGTGCCGGTCAAAAAGCGCACCTCGCGGCCGTCGAGCCGCATGAAGCGGGCGAGCGCGTCGCAGGCCAGCGTGGTGTAGGCGTGGCCGATGTGCGGGCTGTCGTTGACGTAGTAGATCGGCGTCGTGACGTAGTAGCGATCGCTCATCCGCGGCTCCAGGCGACGGCCTCCGCCGGCGGCGTCGTCTCAGCCGGGCGCGGCCGCATCGGCCCCCGCCAGCGACGCCGCGATGTCGACGATGAGGCTCGGACGATCGAGGCTCAAGCGCTCGGCCACGTCGTCCAGGACGGCGAGCTTGTCCCACACCTCCCACAGCCGATCAAGGCGACCACCGCCGACGGTCGCCAAGAGCGGGGCTTCGCCCGCGGTGAGCGGGGCCAGGTCCAGACCCAGCCGCGCCGCCACCGCCCGCCGCACCAGCTGGCCGACGAGCTCGCGCGGCAACGCCGCCTCACCGGCCTCGAGCATCGCGGTCAGGGCGTCGGCGACGCCGGCGATCTCGGCCTCGCCGCCCGCCGTCGCCGCGGCCAGGCGCTCGGCGAGGGTGGCGTAGTGCCCGGGCGCCTCCTTGGCGAGCAACCAGAGCGCGAGCCCGGGGCTGCCGGCGGCGAGCGCCGCGGCGGCCGCCGCGGCGTCGCCGGCGACCTCGTAGCGCCGCTCCAGCCAGGCCGCGATCGCGGCTTCGGGCACCGGCTGCAGCCGCAGCTTGGCGAGCCGCGAGCGGATGGTGGCGGGAAAGCGGTCGACGCCTTCGGCGGTGAGCAGGACGACGACCCCCGCCGGCGGCTCCTCCAGGGTCTTGAGGAGCGCGTTCGCCGAGCTGTCGTTGAGGGTGTGGGCCTGATCGACGATCAGCACGCGGGTGGCGCCGACGCTGGTGCGCTGGATCCGGTCGATGGCGCCGCGGACGTCCTCGACGCGGATGGCGGCGCGGGTGCCGCGCCCCGCCGGCGGCGGCTCGACGACGACGAGATCGGGGTGCGCGCCCGCCGCCATCGGCCCGACCACCGGGTGATCCGCCGGCACCGCCAGCGTGTCGCCGCCGCCCGCCAAAAGAAAGCGGGCGAAGCGGTAGGCCAGGGTCGCCTTGCCGATGCCGAAACGGCCGGCGAACAGCCAGCCGTGGGGCAGCCGGCCGCTGCGCCAGGCGCGCAAGAGCGCGGCTTCGGCCGCCTCCTGACCGAGCAGGTCGAGATTGCGCAGCGGCGGAACGGGCTCGAGGCTCAAGACGGGTCCGGCTCGGCGAGGTGGGCCCGCACGGCGGCGACGGCGTCGGCGGTGACCGCGTCCACCGGGCGGGCGGCGTCGATCACGCGAAAGCGGGTCGGCTCCGCGTCGGCGAGCCGCAGATAGCCCACCCGGACCCGCTCGTGGAAGTCCTCGCCCTTGGCCTCGAAGCGGCCGGCGCGGGCGCGGGCGAGACCGGTCTCGACCGGCACGTCGAGCACGACCGTGAGGGCGGGGCGGAAGGGGGTGAGCCAGCGCTCGTGCAGGGCATCGACCGCCGCCAGCTCCAGGCCGCCGACCAACGCCTGATAGACCCTCGTGCTGTCCCAGAAGCGATCGCACAGGACGACGGCGCCGGCGGCGACGGCGGGCCGGATCGTCCGTTCCAGGTGGTCGAGGCGGGCGGCGAGCAGGAGGAAGAGCTCGGCCGCGGGCGACCAGCGCTCGGCGCCGCCTTCGACCAGAAGCGCGCGCACCGCCTCCGCGCCTTCGCTGCCGCCGGGCTCGCGGGTGGTGACGACCTCGACGCCGGCGCCGCCGAGGGCGTCGGCGAGGGCGTGGATCTGGGTCGATTTGCCCACCCCCTCGCCGCCTTCGAGGGTGACGAAGCGGGCGAGCGCCGGCGCGCTCAGGACCCGATCCCGACCAGGTGGCGCAGCGCGGTCCACATCCGCCCGAACATGCTGGCGCGACCGACGTCGGCGCCGACGACGACGGGCACCGTCCGATCGCCCACCTCCGGGGCCGTGACGCGCAGCTCGCCCACCGGCGTGCCGGCGGCGATCGGCGCGCGCACCGGTGCGTCGTAGGCGAGGTCGACCTCGAGGTCGTCGCGCGCCGCCAGCGACAGCGTGACGTCGACGTCGTCGCGGGCGACGAGCGGTACCGTCGCGCGGTCGCCGAACCAGACCGGCGCCTCTTCGATGGTCTCGCCGCCGGCGAACAGCTCGTAGGACTGAAACGCCCGATAGCCGTGCTCCAACAGGCGCTCGGCCTCGCGCCGACGCTGGCCCGGCGTGTCGAGCCCGGCGACGACCAGGATCAGCCGCCGGCCGTCGCGCTCGGCCGAGGCGACGAGGCCGTAGCCGGCGTTCTGGGTGTGGCCGGTCTTGAGGCCGTCGACGCCGTCGACGCCGCCCCGCAGCAGCGGGTTGCGCGTCCCCTGCGTGATGTCGGCGTAGGTGAAGCTCTCCTCGCTGTAGAGATGGTAGAAGTCGGGAAAGCGCGCGATGATCTCGGCGGCCAGATGGGCCAGATCGCGCACGCTCATGACGTGCTCGGGGTCGGGCCAGCCGCTGGCGTTCTTGAAGACGCTGTCGTCGAGGCCGAGCTCGCGGGCGCGTGCGGTCATCTGCCGGGCGAAGGCGCTTTCGGTGCCGGCCATGGCCTCGGCGACGACGATGCAGGCATCGTTGCCGGACTGCACGATGATGCCGTGCAGCAGATCCTCGACCCGAACCCGGTCGCCGACCTCGACGAACATCTTGGAACCGCCCATCCGCCACGCTTTCTCGCTGACCAGCAGGCGGTCGTCGAGCGACCACTGGCCCTGGTCGAGCCGCTCGAACACCATGAAGGCGGTCATCAGCTTGCTCATCGACGCCGGCGGGCGGGGCTCGTCGGCGTTCTTGGCGTAGAGCACCTGCCGGCTCGGATAGTCGACGAGGATCGCGGCCTCGGCGATGGTGTCGAAGTCCGTCTGGGCGCGAACGGGCGCGATGAGTGCCAGGATGGCGAGGCAGCAGGCGAGCGCGAACAGGCGCATGGCGGGGTCTCTCGTTGGGGAGCCGGCCGACGGCGGCGGCGCTCGACGGCTCACGCGGCGCGTCGCTCGCACCGCTCGGCGGGCTCTTGGACTTCGAGCAGAAAGGCGTCGCCGTAGCCCTGGCGGGCGACGGTGGCGAGGGCGCGCCGGGCGGCGTCGTGGCCGCCGAAGGGCCCGACCCGGATCCGGGTCAGCCCACCCTGGCGCACGCTGTGGCCGCCGATCGGGCCGTCGAACAGGCGCTCGACCACGGCGGCGACGTCGCGCGCGCTCTCGCGATCGCGAAACGCGCCGGCTTGGACGTACCAGAGCTCGCAGGTCGGCGGCGCCGGCGCCCCGCCCGTCACCGGCCGATCCCGCGCGCCCCCGTCCTCGACGCGGGCGACGCGGGTGGGGGCGGTGGTCGGCTCGGGCGGCTCGCCGGCGGCGTCGGCCAACCGCACGAAACGGACTTCGACCTCGGCGAGCCCGTCCTGTTTGAAGTCGAGCTCCTCCGCCGCCGCCTCGGAGAGGTCGATCAGGCGGTCGCCGACGAACGGGCCGCGGTCGTTCACCCGCAGCACCAGACTGCGGCCGTTCGCGAGGTTGGTGACCTCGACCAGGCTCGGCAGCGGCAACGTCGTGTGCGCCGCCGACAGCCGGGTCTTGTCGAAGCGCTCGCCGTTGGCGGTCTTGCGGCCGTGGAACGGTTCGCCGTACCACGACGCGACGCCGCGGGCGCTGTAGTCGGGCTCGTAGACGGGCTCGTACCAGCGTCCGTTGATCTCGTAGGCGCGGCCCAGTTTGTAGTGCCCGCCCTCGCCGCTGGCCGGGCGCGGCGCACCACCGCCGCAGCCCACCAGCAACGCCAGGAACGCGAAAGCGAGCGGCCACAGCCGCAACCGATGCGAGAAACTTTGAGGTGCCATCATAGCGGTCACGCCCACCGACCTGATGGCGCTAAGTGTTATCGCTCAACAGCCCGACGCTCAAGGCGAAGTAGGTCGAACGGTTCCAGCGCATCAGCACGTCGAAATTATGGTAGACGAGGAAGGCGTCGCCGCGCCCCTCGTCCATGACCAACAGGCCGGCGTCGGCGTCGGCCACCGGCAGCGGGCCGCCGTCGGCGCGCCGCACGCCCGCGGCCTCCCAGAAGGTGAGCGGTCGCTTGGCGTCGCGCCCCTGCGGCAGGCCGGCGAAGCCGCCCGGCCGGCTCACCGGCCGGCCCCAGCGCCAGCCCTCGCGCCAGCCCAGGCGCGCCAGGTAGCTCGCCATCGAGGCGAAGACGTCGCCCTGGCTCTGCCAGATGTCGGCCCAGCCGTCGCCGTCGAGATCGACGGCGTGGTCGAGATAGGTCGAGGGCAGGAACTGCGCCTGGCCCATCGCGCCGGCCCAGGAGCCGGTGAGGCCGGCGCGCCGCAACGGCGTGCGGTCGAGGATGCGAAGCGCCGCCAGCAACTCGCGGCTGAAGAGCTCGCGCCGTCGGCCGTCGTGGGCCAGCGTCGCGAGCGCGCGCACGATGTCGTAGTCGCCGGTGACGCGCCCGAAGCTCGATTCGATCCCCCAGATCGCCACCAGCACGCGCTCGCTGACGCCGTAGCTGCGCCGCATGCGCGCCAACAGCGCGGCGTGCGCGCGGCGCCGCGCGCGGCCGGTGGCGATGCGCTCGCCGCTGACGACCCGGTCGCGGTAGGCGGCGAAGCTGAGCCGGCCTTCGGGCTGGCGGCGGTCGAGGTCGATCACGCGCGGGTCCGGCGCGAGCCCCTCGAAGGCGCGCGCGACGGTGTCGGCCGGGATGCCGGCGCGGCGGGCCTCGGCGGCGACGTCGTCGAGAAAGGCGTCGAACGGCGCGCGCGCCCCGGCGGCGAGCGGCGCGCCGGCGAGCAGCGCCGCCGCCGTGCCCAAGAGCCCGCGGCGGGTGCCGGCGCGCGCGATCATCGCCGGCGCCCGCCGTCGGAGCTCACTGGGCCGCCCACACGATGCGGGCGAGCCACGCCACGTCGCCGAGGCGCAGCTCTTCGGTGAGCTCCGGCTTGGCGATGCCGCCGAGGGTGACGTGCTCCGCCGTCTTGCGCACGAGGGTGCCGAGGCGCGGCGCCGCCCGCGTCAGCATCGCCACGACGCGGTCGCCGCGGCGGACGCCGGCGTCCGGCGCCACCAGCAGGCTGTCGCCCTGGCGGTAGACCGGGGCGAAGGCGTCGGTGTCGAGCTCGATCGCGTAGAGATGCGGCCCGGCCAGGTTGGCGAGTTCGATCCGCTCGAACGTCGCCGCCGGAAAACCGGCCGGATCGAACTGGCTCGCCGCCATCCGCGACAGCGGGACGTAGGGCACCGTCGGCCGCGGCAGCGTCGCCGCGCCGGGATCCACCAGGGCGACGAACTCGCCGAAGCTGGTGTGGGTCGCCTCCAGGATCTTGGCGAGGCTCTCGGTGCTGGGCCAGCGGGCTCGGCCGTCGCGCGTCGCGCGCTTGCTCTTGTTGAAGGTCGTCGGATCGAGACCCGACCGCCGGGCGAGCCCCGACGGCGAGAGGCCGTTCACCTGCGCGAGGCGATCCACCCCGCGCCAGACATCCGCATGGCTCAACATCACCGGCGTTCCGACCACACCCTTCCCGTCACATTGATAGGAAGCGGCTCCCGTGGAGTCAAAGCCCTCGCCACCGTCGGCGGTCTAGGTTAATAAACCTATATGCTCGCGCCCTCCGCCCCGACCGTCGCGGCCCTGGTCGTCTTCACCGACCAGCACGAGGTGTGGTGGCTGCGCGGCCTGCGCCCCGGCTTTCGCCACTGCTTCGCGGTGGTCCGCGACCCCGCCGGCGAGTGGGTCGCCTGTGACTGGCTCAAGGGTCGTCTGGTGTTTCGGGTCTACGGCCCGCGCCACCCCGACGAGCTCGTCGAACGCCTGGTCCGCCGCGGTTTCCGCGTCGCCGAGCTGGCGCCGGTCGAGGCCCGCCGCGGCCCGGTGCTGCGGGCGATGACCTGCGTCGAGGTCGTCAAACAGGCGGTCGGCATCACCGCCTGGCGGCCGCTCACGCCCTACGGCCTGTGGCGCCATCTCGGCCGCGTCGGCGCCCGTCGTCACGGCGCCTAGGTCGATGGACCTAACTCGCTTGACCTCGGAACGCGCTTGCCGTACCCAATAATAGGTTTTTTTACCTAGATCGAGCCCGACCGATGCCCGACGCCGTCCTCGCCGACCTCCTCACCCGCTTCAGCGCCGCCCGCGAGCGGCGCGCGGCGTGGGAGCCGCTGTGGCGCGATTGCTACGCCCACGCCCTCCCCCGGCGCGGCGCCAACCGGGCCGGCGGCAACGCCGACACCACCTACGACGGCACCGCCGCCGACGCCGTCGAACAGCTCGCGGCGAGCCTGTTGGCCGAGCTCACCCCGCCCTGGTCGTCGTGGCTCGGCCTGGAGCCCGCGGCCGGCGTCACCGCCGCGGAGGGTCGCGCCCTGGCGCCGATGCTGGAGGACGCCACCCGCCGCCTGCTCGCCCAGTTCCACCGCTCCAACTTCGCCGTCGAGCTGCACCAGTGCTTTCTCGACCTCGCCTGCGTCGGCACCGCCACCCTCGTCTTCGAGGAGGCGCCGACGGGCGGGCCGTCGGCCTTCGCCTTCACCGCGGTGCCGGCGGACGACATCTTCGTCGAGGCCGGCCCGGGCGGCCAGCTCCGCGGCCATTTCAGGGTGAACCGGTTGCGCGGCGCGGAGCTCCTGCAGCGCTACGAGCCGCAACGACTCGGCCCCGACCTCGCCGAACGTCTCGAGCGCGACCCCGACCGCCAGGTCGAACTCGTCGAAACGGTGCGCGCCGAAGCGCAAGGCTACGCCTACGCCGCTTTTTTGAACGGCGGCGGCGACGACGTCGCGCTCTTGGACGAGGGCCGGTTCCAGACCTCGCCCTTCCTCACCTTCCGTTGGACCAAGGGCGCCGGCGACGTCTACGGCCGCTCGCCGGTGATGACGGCGCTGCCCGACGTCAAGACCGCCAACAAGGTGGTCGAGCTGGTGTTGAAGAACGCGTCGATGGCGATCACCGGGATGTGGCAGGCCGACGACGACGGCGTGCTCAACCCCCACAACGTGCGCCTGCAGCCGGGGGCGGTGATCCCCAAGGCCCCCGGTTCCTCGGGCCTCACGCCCCTGGAGACGCCGGGACGCTTCGACGTCTCCGATCTCATCCTCGACGATCTGCGTGCGCGCATCCGCCACACGCTCCTGGTCGACCGGCTCGGCCCGGTGAAGGACGCGCGGATGACCGCCACCGAGGTCCTCGAGCGCTCCAGCGAGTCGGCGCGGCTTCTGGGGGCGGTCTACGGTCGGCTTTCCGCCGAGCTCATCGAGCCGCTGGTGCGGCGCGCGCTCGCCATCCTGGTCCGCCGCGGCGAGGTTCCGCCCGCCGTGCTCGACCGCCGCGTCGTCGAGCCGCGCCATCAGGGCCCGCTCGCCCGCGCCCAGGCGCGCGACGACGTCCGCCACGTCGTCTCCTGGATCGAGCAGACCCAGCGCCTCGGCGGCGCCGCCGTCGACACCGTCGACGTCCCCGCGGTCGCGCGGTGGCTCGCGCGCACGCTCGGCGTACCGGCGGAGCTGGTGCGCGACGGCCCGAGCGTCACCGACACCGTCGCGGACGCCGCCGCCGCGATCGACGCCCTCGCCGGCGGCGGCGACGAATGACGGAGCCCGCCATGTCCGAGCCCTGGCCCGCCACCGGCGAGCCCACCGTGAGCGGCGACGGCGGCGAACTCGCCGCCTGCGCCCGCGCCGCCCTCGGCGGTGAGGCCGGCGCCTACCTGCTGCGGCACCTGGAGCGGCGCTTTCTCGGCCACGCCCTGCCGCCCAGCGCCGGCGACGCCGAGCTCCGCCACCTCGAGGGGCAGCGCAGCGTCGTCCTCTACCTGCACCACCTCATCGCGACCGCGCGTCGCGGGCCATCCGGAGACCTCGCGTGATGAACGAGCCCAGCCCCACGCCCGTGGATCCCGGCGCCGAGGAGGCGCTCGCGGCGACACCCGAAACCACCGCCGCGGCCGAGGTCACCGAGCCGGCGGCGGCGCCGGAGGCGGCGCCGCGCCCGGACGGCGTGCCGGCCAAGTTCTGGGACCCCGAGGCCGGCCAGCTCCGCACCGACGCGCTGTTGAAGTCGTACCTGGAGCTGGAGCGTCGGCTCGGGGCGGACCCCGCCCCTCCCGCCGCCGCCGCCGACACCGCCGCCGACAGATCGGAAGAGCACACGTCTG